>JBMOMI010000226.1:0-5848 GCA_049325235.1 Actinomycetota bacterium
CGTCGACGCGGCCGAGCCGGTCGACGGGAACCAGCACCGGCGCCTCGCCGGCGAACGCTGCCGCGTGCAGCACGCTGGAGTGCTCGACCGCCGAGGCGACGACGACGCGGCCGACTCGGCGCCGTCCCGCGAGCACGCCGAGCAGCCCCGTGTGGACGGCGGCCGCGTGGGACGGCGCGAACCGCACCTCCTCCGTGCGCGCGCCCAGGACGGCCGCCACCGCCTCCCGGGCGCCGTCCAGCAGCATCCGGGCCCGCCGGCCCTCGGCGTGCAGGCGGCGCGGGTCCGCCCAGCCGTCATCGAGCGCGGCCGCCAGCGCCTCGCGGGCACGCGGGTGCAGCGGCGCGGACGACGCGCCGTCCAGGTACACCCGCGCGCGGGACTCGGCCACGGAGGAAACGTAGCCCGCCCCTGCCCGCTGCCGAACGCTGTGGGGGAGTAGGGTGACCGAACGTCGATACCGCTGCTCCGGCCTGCCCGGGGCCGTTTGGAGTGGAAGGCCGACTTGCGTCTCGAGATGCGAAGCCGAAGCCGCCGGACCGGGCTGCGCCTGGCAGCCGTGGCCGCCATCGGGGCCCTGCTCACGGCGGGCTGCTCGGCCCAGGAGGTCCGGCAGGGCTGGATGCCGGGCGAGCCCGGTCTCACCGACAAGTGGGACATCACTGCGAACCTGTGGGTGGGCTCCTGGATCGCCGCGCTCGCGGTCGGAGTGCTGGTGTGGGGCCTGACGATCTGGGCGGTCGTCGCCTACCGGCGCCGCCGGGAGGACACCGGCTACCCCGACCAGATCCGGTACCACGTGCCGCTGGAGATCCTCTACACCGTCGTGCCGCTGATGATGATCGGCGTCCTCTTCTACTTCACCGCGCGCGACCAGGCCGCGATCGAGTCGCTCGAGGAGGAGCCGGACGTCAACATCGAGGTCATCGGCAAGCAGTGGAGCTGGGACTTCAACTACCTGGACGACGACGTCTACGAGTCCGGCGTCCAGGTGCCGCTCGACGGCAGCGAGTCGAACGAGGCGCAGGCGCCGACGCTGTACCTCCCGGTGGGTCAGACCGTGCGCTTCACGCTGCAGGCGCGGGACGTCATCCACTCGTTCTGGGTCCCGGAGTTCCTCTACAAGAAGGACCTCATCCCGGGTCGCACGAACTACTACCAGGTGACGCCCCAGATCACCGGGGAGTTCCAGGGCAAGTGCGCCGAGCTGTGCGGTGAGTTCCACTCCGAGATGCTCTTCAACGTCAAGGTGGTCGAGCAGGAGGAGTACGACGCCTACATGGACGAGCTCCGCGAGCGTGGCCAGACCGGCGCGCTGCCGGTCAACCTAGGTCGCGTCAACACCGAGACCGGCGAACAGACCGAGGACGTCGTCGGCGAGGACCGTGGCGGCCAGGAGAACAGCGAGAGCGGGCAGGGCGACTGATGACCAAGTACTACGACGCCCGGGAGAGGCGGGGGAACGTCGTCGTCCGGTGGGCGACCACCACGAACCACAAGACGATCGGATACCTCTACCTCATCACGTCCTTCTTCTGGTTCCTCGTCGCCGGCGTGATGGCGCTGGTGATCCGTTCCGAGCTGTGGCAGCCGGGCCTGCAGGTCGTGCAGAGCAAGGAGCAGTACAACCAGCTCTTCACGATGCACGGCATCATCATGCTGCTGCTGTTCGCGACCCCGCTGTTCGCCGGCTTCGCGAACGTCATCATGCCGGTCCAGATCGGCGCGCCGGACATGGCCTTCCCGCGGCTCAACATGTTCGCGTACTGGCTGTACCTGTTCGGCGGTCTGATCGCGGTGTCCGGGTTCTTCACCCCCGGCGGCGCGGCCAGCTTCGGCTGGTTCGCCTACACGCCCCTGTCGGACGACACGTTCTCGCCGGGCATCGGCGGCGACCTGTGGGTCTTCGGGCTGGCCCTCGGCGGCTTCGGCACGATCCTCGGCGCCGTCAACTTCATCACGACGATCATGTGCATGCGCGCGCCCGGCATGACGATGTTCCGGATGCCGATCTTCACGTGGAACGTCCTGCTGACGTCGGTGCTGGTGCTGATGGCGTTCCCGCCGCTGGCGGCGGCGCTGTTCGCCCTCGGCGCGGACCGGCGACTGGACGCCCAGGTCTTCAACCCGGAGAACGGCGGGGCGATCCTCTGGCAGCACCTGTTCTGGTTCTTCGGGCACCCCGAGGTCTACATCATCGCGCTGCCGTTCTTCGGCATCGTCTCGGAGATCTTCCCCGTCTTCAGCCGCAAGCCGATCTTCGGTTACAAGGGCCTGGTGTTCGCGACCATCGCCATCGCCGGTCTGTCGGTGACGGTCTGGGCGCACCACATGTACGTCACCGGTGCGGTGCTGCTGCCGTTCTTCGCGTTCATGACGATGCTCATCGCCGTGCCGACGGGCGTGAAGTTCTTCAACTGGATCGGCACGATGTGGAAGGGGTCACTGACCTTCGAGACCCCGATGCTGTGGTCGCTCGGCTTCCTGGTGACGTTCCTCTTCGGTGGCCTGACCGGCGTCATCCTGGCCAGCCCGCCGCTGGACTTCCAGGTCTCCGACACCTACTTCGTGGTGGCCCACTTCCACTACGTGGTGTTCGGCACCGTCGTGTTCGCGATGTTCGCAGGCTTCTACTTCTGGTGGCCCAAGTTCACCGGCACGATGCTCGACGAGAAGCTCGGGAAGGTCCACTTCTGGATGCTGTTCTTCGGCTTCCACGGCACGTTCCTCATCCAGCACTGGCTGGGCGTGGTCGGCATGCCGCGCCGCTACGCGGACTACATGGTGACCGACGGGTTCACCGGCATGAACCAGGTGTCCACGCTCGGGTCGTTCCTGCTCGGCGCCTCGATGCTGCCGTTCTTCTGGAACGTCTACAAGACCTGGCGGTACGCGCCGCGGGTCACGGTCGACGACCCGTGGGGTCATGGCCGCTCGCTGGAGTGGGCCACGAGCTGCCCCCTGCCGCGACACAACTTCACCTCGATCCCGCGGATCCGCTCGGAGTCCCCGGCGTTCGACCTGCACCACCCCGAGGTCGGCGCGCAGAACCTGGCGCAGCCCGACTCCGCGCTCGTCAACGCCGTCGGCCCGGGTGACCTCGGAGGCAAGCAGTGAAGATCGAGACCATGCTCTTCGGGTCCGGGGTGTTCTTCTTCGGTCCCGTCGGGCTGATCTACGGCTGGCTGTCCGACTGGGAGGCCGTCGGCACCGCCGCACTGCTGCTCACCGCCGGGCTCGCCGCGCTCGTCGGCGGCTACCTGTGGATCACGTCCCGCCGCATCGACGCGCGCCCCGAGGACGACCCGCAGGCGGAGATCTCCGAGGGCGCCGGCGAGCAGGGGATGTTCAGCCCGTGGTCGTGGTGGCCGCTGCCGCTCGCCCTGGCGTCGGCCATCATCTTCGCCGGCCTGGCGGTCGGCTGGTGGCTGTTCTACATCGGCGCCGCCCTCGGCGCGGTCGCACTGGTCGGCTGGGTCTACGAGTACTACCGCGGAGCGCACGCGCACTGAGCCGCGCGCCGGGACGACGGTCCGTGTGACGACGCACACGGACCGACGTCCGTCCCGGAGGGGCCTTCCGACCCGGTCGGGGAGCACGCGGCGTCCCTAGGTTCGGTGTGGAGACGCGGTGACCCCCGCGGCGACGACCGGACGCCGCACCGCAGGTCTCCGGGAAGGCCACGAGCACCGGTGAGCACCAACCTGGATTCCCGTCCCGTCGTCCTGCCCTCTGCCGAGGACCCCTGGCTCGGCTTCACCGGCGGCACCTGGTGCGACGGTGTGGACGTGCGAGCGTTCGTCCTGGCGAACGTCAGCCCGTACCACGGGGACGCATCGTTCCTGGCCGGTCCGACGCAGCGCACGGCCCGGTTGTGGGAGCGGGTCAGCGAGCTGACGCGCGCCGAGCGGGAGCGCGGTGGCGTGCTGGACGTCGATGCGTCCACGCCGTCGTCCATCACGTCGCACGTCCCCGGGTACATCGACGCGGACGCCGAGCTGATCGTCGGCCTGCAGACCGACGCGCCGCTCAAGCGCGCGATCATGCCGGCCGGTGGCTTGAAGATGGTGCTGGACGGCCTGGCCGCGTACGGGTTCCCGGCCGACGAGCGCGTCACCGAGGTCTTCACCAAGTACCGGAAGACCCACAACGACGGCGTGTTCGACGCCTACACGCCCGAGATCCTCGACTGCCGCAGGGCCGGCATCATCACCGGGCTGCCGGACGCCTACGGCCGCGGGCGGATCATCGGCGACTACCGTCGGGTGCCGCTGTACGGTATCGACGCGCTGGTCGCCGCCAAGCAGGCCGACCGGTCCCGGCTGGGCGCCGCGTACGCGACGGAGGACGTCATCCGCGCCCGGGAGGAGGTCGCCGAGCAGATCCGTGCCCTGCGCGAGCTGGTCGAGATGGCGCGCTCCTACGGCTACGACGTGCGCCGGCCCGCTGCCACCGCGCGAGAGGCTGTGCAGTGGCTGTACTTCGCGTACCTGGCAGCCGTGAAGGAGCAGAACGGCGCGGCGATGAGCCTCGGCCGCACCTCGACGTTCCTCGACGTGTACCTCCAGCGGGACCTCGAGCTGGGCCTGCTCACCGAGCCCACCGCCCAGGAGCTCGTCGACGACCTCGTGATGAAGCTGCGGATGGTGCGGTTCCTGCGCACCCCGGCCTACGACGAGCTGTTCTCCGGCGACCCCACGTGGGTCACCGAGGCGATCGGCGGGATCGCCGAGGACGGCCGACCGCTGGTGACACGCACGAGCTTCCGGTTCCTCCAGACGCTCTACAACCTCGGGCCGGCGCCGGAACCGAACATGACGGTGCTGTGGAGCCGCGACCTGCCCCAGGGCTTCAAGCGGTTCTGCGCGAAGGTGAGCATCGACACCTCGGCCGTGCAGTACGAGTCCGACGAGCTGATGCGGCCGCGGTTCGGTGACGACACCGCGATCGCCTGCTGCGTCTCGCCGATGGCCGTCGGCAAGGCCATGCAGTTCTTCGGCGCCCGCGTGAACCTCGCCAAGACCCTGCTATACGCCGTCAACGGCGGTCGCGACGAGGTGAGCGGCGCCCAGGTCGGCCCGGCGCTGCCCCCGCTCACCGGCGACGTCCTGGACTACGGGCAGGTCCGCGAGCGGCTCGACGCGATGATGGACTGGCTGGCGCGCACGTACGTTCAGGCGCTCAACGTCATCCACTACATGCACGACAAGTACGCCTACGAGCGGCTCGAGATGGCGCTGCACGACACGGAGATCCTGCACACGATGGCGTGCGGCATCGCCGGGCTGTCGGTGGCGACCGACTCGCTCAGCGCCATCCGGCACGCGACGGTGCGGCCGGTGCGCGACGAGCGGGGTACCGCCGTCGACTTCGAGGTGACCGGCGACTTCCCGACGTACGGCAACAACGACGACGCGGCCGACGCGATCGCCGTCGAGCTCGTGGAGTCGTTCATGGAGAAGGTGCGCCGGCACCCGACGTACCGGGACGCCGTCCACACCCAGTCGGTCCTGACGATCACCAGCAATGTCGTGTACGGGAAGGCGACTGGGAACACACCGGACGGCCGGCGGGCCGGTGAGCCGTTCGCGCCCGGCGCCAACCCGATGAACGGCAGGGACCGCCACGGGGTCGTGGCCGCGGCGCTCTCGGTGGCCAAGCTGCCGTTCGACGAGGCGCAGGACGGGATCTCGCTCACCGTGTCGGTGACCCCGGACGGCCTTGGCCGCACGCCCGCGGAGCGCGAGGCGAACCTCGTCGGCGTCCTGGACGGCTACACCGCGTCGGGCGGCTTCCACATGAACGTCAACGTGCTCGACCGTGCCCTGCTCCTCGACGCGATGGAGCA
>JBMOMI010000227.1:0-5844 GCA_049325235.1 Actinomycetota bacterium
ACCGTGACGACGCCGCACGACCCGGCGGGCCAGCGCGCCACGGCGGTCGCGCTGTTCAACGAGGTGTGGACGCTGCTCGGGACGGAGAACCGGGCGCCGGAGGACGACGACCGCATGCTGCACCTGGCGCACGCGTCCCGATACCACTGGGGCGAGGTCGGCGAGCCGGTGAACCGCGTGCGCGGCGAGTGGCAGTGCTCCCGCGTGTACGCCGAGCTGGGTCGCGCCGAGCCGGCCCTGCACCACGCGCACCGAGCGCTGGAGGTCTGCCAGCAGCACGGCATCGGCGGCTTCGACCTGGCCTTCTGCTACGAGGCCCTCGCCCGCGCGGCCGCCGTCGGCGGGGACGCCGCCCAGCGCGAGCGCTGGCTGGCCGAGGCCCGCACGGCCGCCGAGCGCGTCGAGGACGACGACGACCGCGAGCTCCTGCAGGCCGACCTGGACACCGTGCCCGAGGTGCGCTCCACCTAGGCTGGGCCGCCATGAGCCGCAGCGCATGGGGACACGGCCTGGCCGCCACGACCGACGACGGGACCGTGCTCGACGTCTGGTACCCCTCCCCCGCCCTCGGCCAGCCGGACGGCGGCGCCGGGCCGTTCGACGTCCCGGCCGACCTGGCGGCGCTCGAGGGCTCGGACCCGCACCGCCGGGTGCGCACGAGCGTCGTCCGCACGGTCGTCGACCTGGACGCCGCACCGGCCGACGCCGCGGATGCCTACCTGCGGCTGCACCTGCTGTCGCACCGCCTCGTGCAGCCGCACGGGCTGAACGTGGACGGGATCTTCGGCGTGCTGGCGAACGTCGTGTGGACGAGCGCCGGCCCGTGCTCGCCGGTCGACTTCGAGGCGACACGCCTGCGCCTGGCGGCGGCGACCCGCTCGCGCGTGCAGGTGTTCGGCGTCGACAAGTTCCCGCGCATGACCGACTACGTCGTCCCGTCGGGAGTGCGCATCGCCGACGCCGACCGGGTGCGCCTGGGCGCTCACCTGGCGCCGGGGACGACCGTCATGCACGAGGGTTTCGTCAACTTCAACGCCGGCACCCTCGGGACGTCGATGGTCGAGGGCCGGATCTCCGCCGGCGTGGTCGTCGGCGACGGCTCGGACGTCGGCGGCGGCGCCTCGATCATGGGCACCCTGTCCGGCGGTGGGTCGCAGGTGATCTCGATCGGTGAGCGGTGCCTGCTCGGCGCGAACAGCGGGATCGGGATCAGCCTCGGCGACGACTGCGTCGTCGAGGCCGGCTGCTACGTCACGGCCGGCACCAAGGTGCTGCTGCACAGCGGCGGCGAGTCGCGGACGGTGAAGGCGGCCGACCTGTCCGGGTCCTCGGGTCTGCAGTTCTGGCGGAACTCGGTGACGGGGGCGATCGAGGCGCGGCCGCGCGCCGGGCGGCGCGTCGAGCTCAACGCCGCCCTGCACGCGAACTGACCGCCGTGCGGCTCACCCGCCGGGGGAGGCGGGCGCTGGGCGCGGTGGCGGTGCTCGGCCTGGCCGGTGGCGCGGCCGCCTGGGCGCTGCGCGTGCCGTCCGGCGACCTCGTGGTCGCCGAGCGCTGCCTCGCGTCGGTGAACGGGACGGCGCACGACCTGGCCCCGGACCAGGCCGCCAACGCTGCGACGATCACGGGCATCGCCGTGCGGCGGGGGCTTCCCGCGCGGGCCGCGACGATCGCGATTGCCACCGCGATCCAGGAGTCGAAGCTGCGCAACCTCGACTACGGCGACCGCGACTCGCTCGGCCTGTTCCAGCAACGGCCCTCGCAGGGCTGGGGTACGCCGGAGCAGGTGATGGACCCCGTCTACGCGACCAACGCCTTCTACGACGCGCTGGTGAGGGTCGAGGGGTACGCCGACCTGGAGATCACCGACGCGTCCGACCGGGTGCAGCGCAGCGCGTTCCCGCGCGCGGTCGCCGACCACGAGCCGCAAGGGCGGGCGTTCGCGTCCGCGCTGACCGGCTACTCGCCGGCGGCGCTGACGTGCCGGCTGCGGCCGGCGTCCTCACCCGGGGACGCCGGACGCGTCGTCGAGCTGCTGACCCGCGACCTCGGGGACGTCGGCGCCACCGTGACCGCGGACGAGCCGGCGCGGGTGACCGTGCCCGTCGGCGCGGGCGACGCGGGACGCCGCCGGGCCTGGGCCGTCGCGCACTGGGCGGTCGCGCAGGCCGCCGGGCTGGACGTCGTCCGGGTCGCCGTGGACGGCCGCGAGTGGGTGCGCGAGGCGCCGGACGCCGGGTGGGTGCAGGCGCCGGACGCCGCGGCGCCGGGTGAGGTGGTCATCGAGGTGGCCGCGCCCTGAGGCGGCCCGGTGTGGCCGTTGACGCGCCGATCGGCTGACGCCAGCACCGGGCGGCGTCCAGACTCGAAGGCAGTCGACCTCGGCGAAGGGAGGCGGCCATGTCGGATACCACCGAGCGACCCCCACGCCTGCCGCCGCGCTGGCTCGTCGTCACCGCCTGGCGGGTCCACCGGGGCCTGGTCCGCGCCACCGGCGGCCGGCTGGGGCTGTGGCCGGCCCGCGCCCGCCGGTGGGGCGCGATGCGGCTGACGACGACCGGACGACGCAGCGGCAAGGAGCGGACGGTGATCCTCGGCTACCTCGAGGACGGCCCGAACCTGGTGACCCTGGCGATGAACGGCTGGGGCGAGGGAGAGCCGGCGTGGTGGCTCAACCTGCAGGCGAACCCGCACGCCAGGGTCGAGGTGCGGCACGGGAGTCATGACGTTCTGGCCCATGCCGCGACCGGCGCCGAACGCGCCCGACTGTGGGCGCGGTGGCGCGACGTGGACACGAACCTCGACGGCTACGCGCGGCTGCGCTCGACCGAGACCGCCGTGGTCGTGCTGGAGCCCGCGACCTCGCAATAACCAGGGTTGTTGCCGCCACACGCCGGCCGCAGCCGGCAAGAAGCCTGGTTATTGCGGAAGGACGGGGTCAGCGCTGGTCGATCGACACGTAGTCGCGCTCAGTCTCGCCGACGTACACCTGCCGCGGGCGGCCGATCTTCGTCTGCTTGTCGCCGATCATCTCGCGCCACTGCGCGATCCAGCCCGGCAGGCGGCCCAGGGCGAACAGCACGGTGAACATCGGCGTCGGGAAGCCCATCGCCTTGTAGATCAGCCCGGTGTAGAAGTCGATGTTCGGGTACAGCTTGCGCTCGATGAAGTAGTCGTCGTTGAGCGCGATCTCCTCCAGGCGCATCGCGATGTCGAGCAGCTCGTCCCGCCCACCGAGCTTGTTCAGCACCTCGTCGGCGGTCTTCTTGATGATCGCCGCGCGGGGGTCGTAGTTCTTGTAGACGCGGTGCCCGAAGCCCATCAGGCGGACGCCGGCCTCCTTGTTCTTCACCCGCCGCATGAAGGTGTCGACGTCGTCGTCCGAGGCGTGGATGCCCTCGAGCATCTCGAGCACGGCCTGGTTGGCGCCTCCGTGCAGCGGGCCGAAGAGCGCGTTGATGCCGGCGGACACGGACGCGAACAGGTTCGCCTGGCTGGAGCCGACGAGCCGCACGGTGGACGTCGAGCAGTTCTGCTCGTGGTCGGCGTGCAGCACGAACAGCAGGTCGAGGGCCTTGGCCATGGTCTCGTCGACCTGGTACTCCTCGGCCGGCAGGCCGAACGTCATCCGCAGGAAGTTCTCGACGAGGCCCAGGGAGTTGTCCGGGTACAGGAACGGCTGGCCGACGCTCTTCTTGTACGCGTACGCCGCGATCGTGGGCAGCTTGGCGAGCAGCCGGATCGTCGAGATCTCGACGTGCTCGGGGTCGAACGGGTTCAGGCTGTCCTGGTAGAAGGTCGACAGCGCGCTGACCGCGCTCGACAGCACCGGCATCGGGTGCGCGTCGCGGGGGAAGCCGGCGAAGAACGCCTTGAGGTCCTCGTGCAGCATCGTGTGGCGGCGGATGCGGCCCTCGAAGTCGGCGAGCTCGGTGGCGGTCGGGAGGTGGCCGTAGATGAGCAGGTAGCTGACCTCCAGGAACGTCGACCGCTCCGCCAGCTGCTCGATCGGGTAGCCGCGGTACCGCAGGATCCCGGCGTCACCGTCGATGTACGTGATCGCGGACTGGCAGGCCGCCGTGTTGACGAAGCCCGGGTCCAGGGTCACCAGGCCGGTCTGCTTCAGCAGCGACGAGACGTCGATGCCGGAGTTCCCCTCGGTGGCGGCCACGGTCGGCAGCTGCAGCTCCCCCCCGGGGTGATGGAGGCTCACGGCGTCGGACATTCGGGCGTCTCCCTCGAGCAGTCGTCCACGGACGGTGCGTGCTTCTGGCACCGCAGGCACGATCCGACGCCGTGGTGGACGCCGTCGGCCAGCGTCCCGACGCTACCCGCCCCGGGCGCCGCCTCGCCAACCGGGTGTCAACTGCTGGTCAAGCGCTCCGCGGCCGCTGCCACGCGCTCGTCGGTCGCGGTCAGCGCGACCCGCACGTGCCGGGCGCCCGCTGGCCCGTAGAAGGACCCCGGGGCGACGAGGACGCCGCGCTCGGCCAGGGCCCCTACCGTCGCCCAGCAGTCCTCGTCCCGGGTCGCCCACAGGTACAGCCCTGCTTCGGAGGAGTCGACGCGGAACCCGGCGGAGCGCAGGGCGTCCAGCAGCACGGCGCGGCGCGCGCCGTAGCGGGCCTTCTGCTCGGCGACGTGCGCGTCGTCGTCCAGCGCGGCCCGCATCGCCGCCTGCACCGGCGCCGGCACGATCATCCCCGCGTGCCGCCGCACCTCCAGCAGGCGCCGGACGAGCACCGGGTCGCCGGCGACGAACCCCGCGCGGTACCCGGCAAGGTTCGACTGCTTGGACAGCGAGTAGACCGCCAGCAGGCCCTCCGTCGACCCCTGCGTCACCCGCGGGTCGAGGATGCTCGGCACGACCTCGGCGTCGTACGGCGCCGCCCAGCCGAGCTCGGCGTAGCACTCGTCGCTGGCCACGACGACGTCCCGCTCCCGCGCCCAGGCCACGACCTTCGCGAGGTGCTCGACCCCGAGCACGCGGCCGGTCGGGTTGGACGGCGAGTTCACCCACAGCAGCCGCACCCGGCGCGGACCCACTTGCGCCGTGCCGTCCGCCGGCAGCGGCGTGGCCCCCGCGAGGCGCGCGCCGACGTCGTAGGTCGGGTAGGCGACCTCGGGGTGGACGACGACGTCCCCGGGGCCGAGCCCGAGCAGGGTGGGCAGCCAGGCGACGAGCTCCTTGGACCCGACCGTCGGCAGCACGCCGTCCGGGTCGAGCGCCGGCACCCGGCGCCGGCGCGTGAACCACTCGCTCACCGCCTCCCGCAGCTGCGGCGTCCCGGCCGTCTGCGGGTAGCCCGGCGCGTCGGCGGCATCCCGCAGCGCCCGCTGGACGACGTCCGGAGTCGGGTCGACCGGCGTCCCGACCGACAGGTCGACGACTCCCCCGGGGTGCGCGCGGGCGCGCTGCGCGTACGGCGCGAGCGCGTCCCAGGGGAAGTCGGGCAGTGCCCGGTCGGGCGCGCTCAGGACCGCTCGCCCTGCGGCGGCAGCGCGGCGATCAGCGGGTGGTCCTTGGGGATGAGCCCGAGCTTGGCGGCGCCGCCGGGCGAGCCGAGGTCGTCGAAGAACTCGACGTTCGCCTTGTAGTAGTCCGCCCACTGCTCGGGGACGTCGTCCTCGTAGAAGATCGCCTCCACCGGGCAGACCGGCTCGCAGGCCCCGCAGTCGACGCACTCGTCGGGGTGGATGTACAGCGAGCGCTCACCTTCGTAGATGCAGTCGACCGGGCACTCCTCGATGCAGGCCTTGTCCTTGACGTCGACGCACGGCTGGGCGATCACGTAGGTCACGGCGGTCCTCCTCGCGAGCCGCGGGCCGTCGGCTCGGCGGCGG
>JBMOMI010000228.1:0-5838 GCA_049325235.1 Actinomycetota bacterium
CCTCGCCGTCCTCGCCTGCTCCTCCAGCAGCCGGGCCACGGTGTCGCTGGCCCGCATCCGCTGGTAGGCCTGCTGGCGCTGCTGGCCGATCGCCTCGACGGCAGCGGTCTTGTCGAGCAGCTCCTGAGGCCCACCGGGTGCCAGGAAGACCTCCAGGCCGGCCAGCCCGGTACCGCTGCGGTAGGTTCTGGCCGCCAGGCGCCCGATCTCGGTCCGGGCGGCCTCCACCTCCTCGCGCGCGGCCTGCGCCGCGTGCCGTGCGGCGTCCGCGGCCTGGGTGGCGCGCTCGAGCGCCACCTGAGCCTCGTTGTAGTCCTCCGCGGCGACACCGGCGGCGACCTCGAGCCGCTCGAGCCGGGCGGAGGCGGCGGCCAGCTCGGCCTCGATGGCGCCCACCTGGCCGGCCGTTCCGGCGACCGCCTCGCGGGCGGCGTCCACCTGCTCCTGGCTGGGGTACACCGGGTCCGGCGGCGCGGCCACCGCAGGTGCCGCCGCCCCCAGGCCGCCGACGAGGCACACCACCAGGGCGACGGACGGGACGGCGGAGGGGCGGACTGCACGGCGGACGCTCACGGGTGACCCCTGAATCACAACAGTGTCATTCTCGGCGGGACTACACGGCGTGTCGTCTTGACACAGCCAGCGAGGACCCTACACCTCAAGCGTCTCGAGGTGAACAGCAGTCACAGGTGTCACACGAGCGGGTCAGGCGGTCGCGTCGTCGTCCAGCCAGCGGGCGAGCCGACCCCCGCGGGCCACCTCACGCAGCCGTTGCTCGGTCACGTCCCGGACGTCGCGGGCGGCCACGACGAGCACGCGGTCACCGGGACGCAGCGCGGTCGTCCGGTCGGGCACGAAGCTCGTGTCGCCGCGGACGACCAGCGTGACCACGGCCCCCACCGGCAGCCGTAGCTCGTCCAGGTACACGCCGGCCAGCCGCGACCCCGGCTCGACCCGCAGCGAGAGCAGGTCCGCCCGCAGGTCGTCCAGCGGGGCCGCGTCGACGTCCATCTCCGACGCCCCTCCGGCCGCCTCGACCCTCAGCCTGCGCGCCAGCCACGGCAGCGTCGGGGCCTGCACCATCGTGAACACGACCACCAGCACGAACGTGACGTCGAAGATCTGCCGGGCACCGGCGACCCCGGCGGTCGCCGGGATCGTCGTCAGCACGATGGGCACCGCGCCGCGCAGCCCGGCCCAGGACAGGAACGCCTGCTCCCGCCACGGCATCCGGAACGGCAGCATGCACAGCGCCACCGAGACAGGCCGCGCGACGAACGTGAGGACGACCCCGACCACCAGCGCCGGCAGCAGGGCCGCGGGCAGCCGGGACGGGCTCGCCAGCAGCCCGAGGAGGATGAACAACCCCATCTGCGCCATCAGCGCCGCGCTCTCGACGAAGCCGAGCGTGGCGCGACGGTGTGGCAGGGCCGCGTTGCCCAGCCACAGGGAGGCGACGTAGACGGCGACGAAGCCGCTGGCCGCCAGCAGCACCCCGCCGGTGTACGCGAGCATCGCCAGCGCGACCAGCGCCACCGGGTACAGGCCGGCGGACGGCAGCGCCGCCCGCGCCAGCAGCCACCGGCCACCCCGACCGACCGCCACGCCGACCGCGGCGCCGGCGACGAGCTGGTACAGCACCATCCCCGCCGTCGCCCAGGGACTGGTCGCCTCCCATGCCTCGGTCGACAGCAGGACGACGAAGATCACAGCCAGCGGGTCGTTCATCGCCGACTCGGACTCCACGACCGCCACGAGGCGCCCGCGCAGGGGGAGGTTCCGCAGCACCGAGAACACCGCCGCCGCGTCGGTGGAGGACAGCACTGCGCCGATGAGCAGGGAGGTCCGCCAGTCCAGGTCCAGCAGGACGTGCGCGCCGGCGCCGACGACGCCGACGGAGAGGATCACACCGAGGCTGGCGAGCGCCAGCGACGGCCACAGCGCCGGGCGCACGGCCCGCCAGTTGGTGGTCAGGCCGCCCTCGGCGATGATCAGGGCGAGCGCGAGCAGCCCCAGGTTCTGGGTGAGCTCGACGTCCTCGAAGTCGACGCCGAGCCCGGCCTCGCCGATCGCCAGCCCGAGGGCGAGATACAGCAGCAGCGTCGGCACGCCGGTGCGCGCGGCCAGCCGCACCGACAGCGCCGCGACGATGACGACGACCGCAGCGGACGCGACGAGAAGGTTGACCTGACTCAGTGAGGAGTCCCCGAGCGGCCCGAGGAGGTCCGGCACGGCAGCAACCTCCTCAGGTCGGCAGGAGCCGGGCGGGCCGCCCGTCGCGGGAGTCTAGCCGCAAGGGGCGCCCCCCCCGCCCGGGACGATCACCCGGCGGGCTGCTCCTCCGCGTGGTGGTGCACCTGCGCGTCGGGCCCCGGGAAGAACAGCGACTCGTGGCCGTCCGCCGACCACCGGACGACCCACGGCGGCGCGCCGTCCTGGC
Source organism: Actinomycetota bacterium (assembly GCA_049325235.1). Taxonomy (GTDB): domain Bacteria; phylum Actinomycetota; class Actinomycetes; order Actinomycetales; family SCSIO-59966; genus SCSIO-59966. The sequence goes on from JBMOMI010000228.1 coordinate 2,441, forward strand.
CGTGGACCTCGATGATCTCGCCGTCGCGAGTCACCTCGTCGACGTGCGTCCCGGGGACGACGACCCGGTCGCCTACCGCTGCTCGCATGCTGATCCCTCCTTCCACCGGATCGGCGGTGCCAGCCGCCGACTGCTCCAGCGTCGTAGGGACCCGGCCCCGGGGCACGGGTCCAAGGTCCCCGTGACGTTCGACTCTGCCACTGCTCCTGCCCCTTTCGCGACCCTGACGTCGGGAGGTGCGCGATGGTCACGACCCGCCCGCGACTCGTCGTCGGCGTCGACGGCTCACCGGACGGCGACCGGGCCCTGGAGTGGGCGCTGGCGCAGGCCCGGGCCATCGGCGGAGAGGTTCACGTCCTGCACGGGTCGGCGGCGTTGCTGGCCGCGGGCACCCCCACCCCCCTGCGGGAGGAGGTCGCCGAGCGCAGCCGCGCCGTCCTCGATCGGGCCATCCAGCTGGCGGGGACCGCCCCGGACGTCGACGTCCGCACCGCGGAGGTCACCACGGGGGGCGCCGAAGGGCTCGTCGGGGCGAGCGAGGGCGCGTGGGCGGTCGTCGTCGGCGCCCGCGGCCACGGCCGCGTGGCCGGGGCGCTCGTCGGCTCGGTGAGCCAGCACGTGGCCCGTCACGCCGCCTGCCCGGTGGTCGTCGTCCGGGAGCCGGCCGACCGCTCCGCACGGACCGTGGTGGTCGGGGTGGACGCCGACGGCACGGCGCTGCCTGCGGTCGACTTCGCACTGCGCGTCGCGGCATCCCGGGCGGCGCCGGTGCTGGCCCTGCGGGCGTGGCACGACCCGGGCCGACTGGTCGCCCCAGGCCCGCTGCTGCTGCCGGAGCTGAGCGCCGAGCGGCGGCGGGCCGAGCTCGCGGCACTCGAGCGCGACACCGAGGCCTTGCGCGGCACGCACCCCGAGGTCGTCGTGACCCACGACGTCGTGCCGTCCCATGCGCAGCGCGTCCTGGCCGACGCCTCGCAGCACGCCGCTCTGGTCGTGGTGGGTTCGCGCGGCCGCGGCGGCTTCGCCGGCCTGCTGCTCGGCTCGGTCAGCCAGGCCGTTCTGCAGCACGCGGAGTGCCCGGTCGCGGTGGTCCGCTGACCCGGGGCAGGAGCACCATCAACAGCACAGGCCCACGACAGGAGAAGGAGGGCGGCGATGGGTGAGGCCATCCAGACCTGGAAGGTCGAGATCCACCTGTTCGACCACGACGACAGCACGTCCGCCGACGCGGTGCTGACCACGCACACCGGGACGCGGATCCACGGTCACGGGAGGGCACGGCGCAACCCCAGCGACGCCGACGTCCCCGAGATCGGGGAGGAGCTGGCCGCGGCCCGCGCGCTGCGGCACCTGGCCGACCGGCTGCTGGAGACGGCATCGGCCGACATCTCGCAGATCGAGCACACCGAGGTGCACCTCAAGCGGTGAACCTCGGCGACGCCTGGCGCGCCCGGGCCCGCGCGGCCAGCTCGCCCGGGACCCGGGCCGACGGCAGGCGCGGCACTCCGGGGGGCGGTGTGCGCTGCGGCGGTACCAGCCGCACCGCCGCCCGGGGCGTCACGACGAGGACGACGCAGGGCAGCGACTCCATCACGGCGCGGCTGACCGACTGCGGCCGCTCCCCGGCCAGCAGCGCCGACCCGCGCTCGGAGACCACCAGCACGTCGGCGTCGGCGGCATGCCGGACCAGGGCCACCCCTGGCGGCTCGGGAGTCACGACCGCGGTGATGCCTGCGCCGGCAGCCAGTTCCCGCACCAGGTCGCGGGAGAACGAGCGGGCCCGTGCGAGCCCCGCCCCGGACGGGCGGTCGGAGTAGGCGTGCAGGAGCCGCACCCGGCCGTCGCAGCGCAGCGCCTCGTCGACGGCCGCGCGCAGCACCGCGGACGCGGCCGGGTCGTGGTCGACACCGGCGACCACGAGCGGTTGTCGACCCGACGATGCCGTCCGGGCGGTCGCCGGGACGACGAGAACCGGGGACGCCGCGAGCCGGAGCACGGCGCGGCTCACCGACCCCAGTCCCACGCCGGGCCCGTCGTCGGTGCCGCAACCGTGGCCGTGCGCCCCGACGACGAGCAGGACCGCCCGCTCCGACAGCTCGCGCAGACCGTCGACGGGGTCCCCACCGGACCGGTGCGCCGTGACCGTCAGCCCCGGCCGCTGCCGCCGGGTGCGGGCCACGAGGTCCCGCAGGGCTCGCTCGGCCGCCTCGTCCTGGTCGTCGCCGTCGGCGGGACGCGCGGGGGACGGCGCCACGGTCGCCACCGCGAGGCGGGTCCGGCGACGCACCGCCTCCTCCGCGGCGCGGGCCACGGCGAGCTCGGCGCGCCAGGAGCCGTCGTAGCCGACGACCACGCCGATGGGCGCGTTCCTGTGCTGGTCAGGCATGGCGATCCCTCCCCTTCGCCTCAGGACGGACCCTTCCGGACTCGCCCGGTGTCCACCAGACCTGCGCCGACTTCGCGTCACCTTTGGTCAGAGCCACGGTGACGCGTCTGCGTCATGCGCCGGGCGGGGACCTTCGCCCCTGTCCCGGCCGTGACCGCTCGACGACGGTGGGTTCGACAGGTCGACGGAACAAGGGGGTTCGCGATGTCGCACGCGAAGCCGGGATCGGTCGTCGTCGGGTACGACGGGTCGACGCACGCCGCCGCCGCGGTGCGGTGGGCGGCGGCGGAGGCGCGGCGCCGCGGCGTCGCCCTGCACGTGGTCTACGCCGCCGACTACCCGGGCCTGGTGCCCGGCCCCGTCGGCGTGTCGCCGTACCTGCCCGAGCGCGCGGTGGCCATCGCCGCGGACGTCGCGCTGGAGGGCGTGCGCCTGGCCCTCGAGGCCGGGGACGGCCTGGAGGTCACGCACCTCACCGAGATCGGCAGCGCGTCCGGCGTCCTGGTCGACGAGTCCGCGGGGGCCGGCCTGCTGGTCGTGGGGACGCGGGGCCACGGGGAGCTGGCCGGCGCCCTGCTCGGCTCGGTCGCGTTCGCCGTCTCGGCGCATGCCCACTGCCCGGTGGTCGTCGTCCGCGGCGACCCCTCGGTGCTCCCCGGCCCGGGCCGGCAGGTCGTCGTGGGGGTCGACGGCTCGAAGCCGTCGCAGGCCGCGCTGCGGTTCGCGGCGACGACGGCGGCCGAGACCGGGGCGACACTGCTGCTCGTCGCCGCCTGGCACCCGCCGGCGGCCGAGACCTGGGAGGCGGCCTACTGGACGTCGGTGGACCCGGGCGCCGGGCTGGGCGAGGCGGCGCGTCGGGCGGCCGAGGACGTCGTCGCGGAGGCCGAGCGCGAGGCACGGCGCGCGTACCCCGACCTGCAGACCCGCACCGAGGTGATCGGCGGCCCGGCGGACCGCGTGCTGGCAGACTGCTCGGCCGACGCGGCGCTGGTGGTGGTCGGTGCTCGCG
>JBMOMI010000229.1:0-5831 GCA_049325235.1 Actinomycetota bacterium
GACCGGGTGGGTCCGATTTCGGATCGGGCGGGGACTCTGGCTAGACTGGCCGGGCTTTCCGGCGCCCGTAGCTCAACGGATAGAGCATCTGACTACGGATCAGAAGGTTGGGGGTTCGAGTCCCTCCGGGCGCGCGTCGCGTTGAGACAGCGACACAAGGCCTCTGACCAGCGGAAACGCCGGGCGGAGGCCTTGCTCGTTTCGCTGTGGACGGCGCCGCCAGCGCGCGGCCAGCCACCCTCTCATGGTGAGGCGGCGGTTGGCGGAGTCTCAGTCCTCGGCGACCCGCACGTCGACGTCGATGTTGCCGCGCGTGGCGTTGGAGTAGGGGCACATCTGGTGCGCCTGCTCGGCGAGGGCCACCGCCTCCTGGTGAGGCAGGTCGGGGATCGTCACCTCGAGCGTGACGGCCAGGCCGAAGCCTCCCTCTTCGCGTGGCCCGATGGCCACCCTGGCACCGACGGTCGATCCCTCGACCGACGTCTTCGCCTGCCTGGCAGCGCCCTGGAGCGCCGAGTGGAAGCAGGCGGCGTAGCCCGCGGCGAACAGCTGCTCGGGGTTGACGCCGCCACCGGGTCCGCCCATCTCCTTGGGGACGGCAAGATCGAACTCCACCTGCCCGTCGCTGGTGCGCACGTGACCGTCGCGACCGGCGCCAGTGGAGAGGGCCTCAGCGGTGTAGAGGATCTCCATCCCTGCAGCGTGCCACGTCCCGACGAGTGCGGCGAGAGCTCCCGTGGGATGCCTTGGTAGTCATCGAGGCGGCCGGGGGACGGTAGTGGCCCCACGGCGGCGCAAACCCTCCCCAGTGCGCAGACGTGGTGAGTGGGTGTGCGGGTCAGACCGAGCAGGAGCCGTCCTGGCAGCCGTCCCCGTCCTGCCGTCCGGTGCCGGTGGTCGCTCCGGCGCCGACCATCTGCAAGGGGTTGGCCTTGGCCCACGCCTGCTCCAGCGCCTGGCTGAACACCTCGACGGGCTGGGCCCCGGAGACGCCCACCGCCTCGGCGAGGACGAAGAACGGGACGCCCGTGGCGCCGTACGCCTGGGCCCGGGCGACGTCCTGGTGCACCGCGTCGGCGAACTCGTCCCCGGCGAGCACCTCGCGCACCCGGGCTTCCTCCAGGCCCACGTCGGTGGCCAGTCGGACGAGGGTGTCGTGGTCACCGATCTGCTCGCGCTCGGTGAAGTACCCACGCATGAACCGCTCGTGCGCCGCACCGGCCAGCCCCTGCGTGGCCGCCAGGTGGATCAGCCGGTGGGCGTCGAAGGTGTTGCCCAGCCGGGCCTCCTCCAGGTGGTACTCCAGACCCACCTCTGCGGCCATCCGCTCGATACGCGCGTTCATCTGGCGGGCCTGCTCCAGGTCCGTGCCGTACTTGCGCGACAGGTGCTCGGTGGTGGTCTCGGTGCTCGTGGCGGGGGCGGACGGGTCGAGCTGGAAGCTGTGCCACACGATCTCGACCTGGTCCCGGTGCGGGAACGACTCCAGTGCCTGTTCGAGGCGACGCTTGCCGATGTAGCAGAACGGGCAGACGACGTCGGACCAGATATCGATCTTCATGTCCTGCGCAACCGCCGGCCGCACCGGGCCATTCCGGCTCGGTGGTAGACCTCGGTCCCGCGGCTAGGCTCTCCCGACGTGAGCGAGCTTCAGGTCGAGGCCGCCGTCCCGCCAGCCGAGGACGCCGAGGTCACTGCCCGCTGGCAGCGTCTCGGCATCCCGGGGCTGGCCGACGTCCACACCCACTTCCTGCCGCCGCGGATGCTGCGCCGCGTGTGGGCGCACTTCGACGAGACGGGACCGCTCATCGGCCGGGCGTGGCCGATCACCTACCGCTGGAGCGAGGCAGACCGGGTGGCGCACCTGCGCGCGCTGGGAGTCTGGCACTTCACCGCGCTGCCGTACGCTCACCGGCCCGGGATGGCGGTCGACCTCACCGAGTGGGCGCTGGAGTTCGCCGATCGGACGCCGGAGTGCGCGCCGTCCGCGACCTTCTTCCCCGAGCCCGGCGTGCTGGACTACGTGCGCTCGGCGCTCGACCGCGGGGCCGCCGTCTTCAAGGTGCACGTCCAGGTCGGGGGGTTCGACCTGCGCGACGAGGTGCTGGACGCCGTGTGGGGCGTCCTCGCGGAGGCCGGCGTCCCGGTCGTCATCCATGCCGGCAGCGGTCCAGTGCCTCGCGCGGGACTCACCGGACCGGAGCCACTCGCCGGGGTGCTGCGCCGGCACCCGAGGCTGACCGCCGTCGTCGCCCACATGGGGGCGCCGGAGTACGAGGGCTTCATCGAGATCGCCGAGCGGTACCCGCGCGTCCACCTGGACACCACGATGGTGTTCACCGACTTCTTCGAGGAGACGGCGCCGTTCCCGCGCGCGCTGCTGCCCCGGCTCGCCGACCTGCAGGACCGGGTCGTGCTCGGGTCGGACTTCCCGAACCTCCCCTACCCGTACGCACACCAGCTGGAGGCGCTCGAGCGCCTCGAGATGGGAGACGACTGGCTGCGAGACGTGCTCTGGCACAACGGGTTCAGACTGATAGGGGCGTCAGCCGTGAGGTAGTGGGACCGGCCGTACGCTCACTGTCCCAGCGCAGGGCAGTCGGCGGCTCGTCGTCGACCACAGGGATCCGTGCCTTCGGCCTCTGGTCTGCGCCCGTGACCACACCGCACGATGGCGCGGATGGGCGACGGCATCGACCTCCAGTCCGGCCTCTCCTCCGCTGAGGCGGCGGCTCGGCGTGCTCGTGACGGCCCGAACCGGATGCCTGCGCCCCGCCGGACGAGCATGGTGCGCCGCTTTGCCGGCCAGCTCATCCACTTCTTCGCGGTGATGCTGTGGGCGGCTGGGGCGCTGGCGTTCGCCGCTGGTCTGCCGCAGCTCGGGGTGGCGATCTTCCTGGTCATCGTGGTGAACGCGGTCTTCGCGTTCGTCCAGGAGAGCCGGGCTGACCGAGCCGCGGAGCGGTTGCGGGAGCTGCTGCCTCGTCGAGTGACGGTCAGGCGGGACGGCCGCCTGCAGGAGGTCGACGCGGGAGAGGTCGTGGTCGGCGACGTGCTGGCCCTGGGGCCCGGGGACCGAGTGCCTGCTGATGCCACCGTGGTGGTGGCCCGCAACCTGCTCGTCGACACCTCCTCCCTCACCGGCGAGAGCGAGCCGTCACCGGTTGACGAAGGGACGCTGTACGCCGGCTGCTTCGTGGTGGAGGGCGAGTCCGACGCGGTGGTGACCGCCACCGGGGTATCGACGCGCCTGGCGGTTATCGCTCGTCTCACCGTGCAGACGCCGAGTCCGCCGAGTCCTCTGGCCCGGGAGCTGCACCGGGTGGTGCGGGCGATAGCGTCGATCGCCGTGGCCGTCGGTGGCGGCTTCTTCGTGCTCGCGCTCGTCCTGGGCGACTCGGCTTCGGACGGACTCGTCTTGGCCATCGGGGTGACCGTGGCCCTGGTCCCCGAGGCCCTGCTGCCGACCGTCACGTTGTCGCTGGCGTGGGGCGCCGAGCAGATGGCCAAGCGCCAGGTGCTCGTGCGCGAGCTGGAGGCAGTGGAGACGCTGGGTTCGACCACATTCATCTGCACGGACAAGACCGGCACACTCACCCGCAACCAGATGACGGTGGTCGAGGCGTGGACGCCGGGGGGCACGGCTGTGATCGACACGCCGGGCTACGAGCCCACTGCGACAGTGGTGCTCTCCAACCCCGGTGCCCGCCACGGTCTCGAGGTGCTGGCCCTGTCCGCGGCGCGCTGTTCGGCTGGGTACGTGCACCCGGTCGACGGCGGTTGGGCCCCCCACGGCGATCCGATGGAGGCAGCACTTGACGCCTTCGCCCGTCGCCTGGGCCTCGACACGGACGACGACCGGACCAGCCACCGGCCGAGTGTCCGGTTCCCGTTCGACCCTCGCCGCCGGCGCATGTCGATCGTCATCGACGACGAGGTGCTCGTCAAGGGCGCGCCCGACACGGTCCTGCCCCTCTGCTCGGACGTCGAGGGCGCGGCGCAGGCGCTGACTGCGCTCACCGACAAGGGCCTGCGGGTTCTCGCGGTTGCCGGCAAGGCGGCGGCCGGTTCGGCGCCGAGCTCGGCGGAAGACGCCGAAGCCGGTCTCTCGCTGATGGGCCTGGTGGCGATGGAGGATCCGCCCCGCCCCGATGTCGCCGAGGCGATCGAGACCTGCCGCCGTGCCCGGATCAAGGTGGCCATGATCACTGGCGACCACCCGGCGACTGCTGCCGCTATCGCCACCCAAGTGGGCCTGCGCCGGCCTGACGACCCGGTTCTGTCCGGCGATGACGTGCCCGCCGACGATCAGGTGCTCGGCGCACTCCTCGACCGGGACGGCCTCGTCGTGGCCAGGGTGTCGCCCGAGGACAAGCTCCGCATCGCTCGAGCTCTGCGGGCCCGCGGCCACGTGGTGGCCATGACAGGCGACGGGGTCAACGACGGCCCCGCCTTGCACGAGGCCGACATCGGGATCGCGATGGGCGCCTCGGGCACGGACGTGGCCCGCGAGGCCGCCGACCTGGTGCTCCTCGACGACCACTTCGCCACCATCGTTGCCGGCATCGAGCAGGGGCGGACGACGTTCGTCAACGTGCGCCGGTTTCTCACCTATCACCTCACCGACAACGTCGCTGAGCTCGTCCCCTTCCTCGTCTGGGCTCTGTCGGGCGGGCACTTCCCCCTCGCCCTCGGCGTCCTGCAGATCCTCGCCCTCGACCTCGGCACCGACACCCTTTCAGCCGTCGCGCTCGGCGCCGAACCCCCCGCCAGAGAGGTGCTCGAGCAGCCACCGGTGTCGGGCCCGCTGCTCAACCGGGCCGTCGCCCGCCGCGCCTTCGGTGTCCTCGGCCCCACCGAAGCGGCGATGTCGATGACGGCGTTCGTGGTGTCCTTCGCCGCCGCCGGATGGCGGCCCGGCGAGCCGTTCCCCGGCGGCGCGACGGCTGCTGCGGCCTCAGGGGCCGCGTTCATGACCGTCGTGCTGGCCCAGACGGCCAACGCGTTCGCCTGCCGGAGCTTCGTCCACTGGCCCGGCGCCCTCGGGTGGACGACCAACCGGCTCCTGCTCCCCGCCATCTGCCTTGGGCTCGCCTTCTCGCTGCTCGTGCTGTTCGTCGAGCCCGTTGCCAACGAGCTCGGGCACGCGGTACCACCGCTCGCCGGCTGGGTGATCGCCGTCCTGTCGGTTGGTGCTGTCCTCGCCGCGGACGCACTCGACAAGCGACGCCACCATCACCGACGCTGATCCGGCAGTCGCGTCGACCCACCGGCCGAGCCCCGCCTCGCCTGGGGCGCTGGGTCGGCCTGCGCCGATGGGTCCGGGGGCGAGACCCTTTTCGACGTCCCGGTCCCGCAGTCGTCGTACTCGGACGACGGGTGGGGGCCCTGCGGGCTCTGGCGCCGGCGATGGGGACGAACCGAGGCAGGGCGATACTGGACCGGAGGAGGAAGGTTGGCGGTGGCTGATCGGCCCAGCGAGGTTGAGGGGAGCGCTGACCGTCCGTGTGGCGCTCCTCCGAACCGCCTCGCCGGCGAGGCTGACGCTCGCCCGAGTGCTCTCCTGGTCATGGCCGAGTACGGCGTGGAGGATCCGGTGTGGGCGAGGCCGACGGGTCACGGCGGGCCTGTACGACTCACCGACCTCGGTGTCACACCGCAACTCGTCAGTCGTCTCCGAGGGTGGAATGAGCAGTTTGAGAACCTCGCCGCGACGGACTTTGAGTGGGAGAGTCCCGAGGTGGAGGACGCCTGGATTCGTGGGGGCCTGAACCTGGCCTACGAGTTGCAGAACCAGCTTCCTGACATTGACATCAGCTACGCGCACGACG
>JBMOMI010000230.1:0-5829 GCA_049325235.1 Actinomycetota bacterium
GTCTCGCTGGGCTCCTGCTCGGCGCGCTCGAGCTCGGCGTGCTCCGCCTCGGCCTCGTGGTGCTGGGCCGCAGCGATCTCGGCCGGCGTCGGCGGCTCGACGCGGTCCTCCCAGTAGAAGCGGGAGAGCCGCTGGCGCAGCCGGTCCTTGCGGGCGCCGGGACGCCGGACGCCGTGCTCGTCCTCGTCCGGCGGCAGCTCGAGCGGGCGGTACCGGTCGTGCTGCACGAGGACCCACCGCTCGGTCTCGCTGAGCGGCTCGTGCACCTCGAAGTACTCGCCCTCGGCGGTGCGGACGACGCGTCCGGTCTCCCGGCCGTGCAGGGCCAGCTCGCGGTCCTTGCGCTGCAGGCCGAGGCAGATCCGCTTGGTGACGACGAACGCGATCGGCGGCAAGATGATCGTCGCCACGCGAAGGACGTTCGTGATGTCGTTGATCGACAGGCCCAGCGACGTCGCGATGATGTCGTTGCCGCCGTCGGCCCACAGGATGCCGTAGAAGGTGATCGCCATGACCCCGATGCCGGTGCGGGTCGGGTTGTTACGAGGCCGGTCGAGCAGGTGGTGCTCCCGCTTGTCACCGGTGGCGGCGGCCTCGATGAACGGGTAGGCGATCATCGCCATGGTCAGCAGCCCGGGCAGCACGACAGCCGGGAAGAACACGTTGAGCGAGAACGTGTACCCGAGCACGGTCCACTCCAAGCCGGGCATCAGCCGCAGCGCGCCGTCCAGGAAGCCGACGTACCAGTCCGGCTGCGTACCGGCGGAGATCGGAGAGGGGTCGTACGGGCCGTAGTTCCAGACCGCGTTGATCTGGACGGTGGCCGCCACCAGGGCGATCACCCCGAAGACGATGAAGAAGAAGCCGCCCGCCTTGGCCATGTACACCGGCATCAGCGGGTAGCCGACGACGTTGTCGTTGGTACGGCCGGGCCCGGGGTACTGCGTGTGCTTGTGCAGGAAGACCAGGCCGAGGTGGGCGCCGATCAGGGCGAGCAGGATGCCGGGGATCAGCAGCACGTGCGCGATGTAGAGCCGCGGGATGATCGACTCGCCGGGGAACTCGCCGCCGAAGACGAAGAACGACAGGTACGTGCCGACCACCGGGATCGACTTGATGATGCCGTCGATGATCCGCAGTCCGTTGCCCGAGAGCATGTCGTCCGGCAGCGAGTAGCCGGTGAAGCCGGCGCCGATGCCGAGCAGGGTCAGCACGGAGCCGATGATCCAGTTGACCTCGCGCGGCTTGCGGAACGCGCCGGTGAAGAAGACCCGGAACATGTGCACGACCATCGACGCCACGAACAGCAGCGCGGCCCAGTGATGGATCTGCCGCATCAGCAGGCCGCCGCGAACGTCGAACGAGATGTGCAGCGTGGAGGCGAAGGCCTCGGACATCTCCACGCCGTGCAACGGCGCGTAGGAACCCTCGTACGTGACCATTCCCATGCTCGGGTTGAACCACAGCGTGAGGAAGGTGCCGGACAGCAGCAGGACGATGAAGCTGTACAGCGCGATCTCGCCGAGCATGAACGACCAGTGGTCGGGGAAGACCTTGCGGGCCAGGCCCTTGACCGCCTTGGAGGCGCCGAGGCGCTGGTCGAGGAAGTCCGCGGTGGACGCCGCAGCGCGCGAGCTGGCCGTGGTACTCATCCGCGCTCCCAGAAGCTCGGGCCGACAGGCTCGGTGAAGTCGCTCTGGGCGACGAGGTAGCCCTCGTCGTCCACCGTGATCGGCAGCTGCGGCAGTGGCCGCTTGGCCGGGCCGAAGATGACCTTGCAGTAGTCCGCCGCGTCGAACGTCGACTGGTGGCAGGGACACAGCAAGTGGTGCGTCTGCTGCTCGTACAGGGCGACCGGACAGCCGACGTGTGTGCAGATCTTGGAGTACGCGTAGATGCCGTCGACGTCCCAGCCCTCCCGGTCGGCCCGCTGCGCCACCCTCTCCTGAGGCATGCGGATGAGCATCACGGCGGCCTTCGCCTTCTCCTCGAGCGGGTTCTCGGCCTCCTGGATGCCCTCGGGCATGACGTGGAACATCGAGCCGATCGTGACGTCGGCGGCTCGGATCGGTGTCCCGGCCGGGTCGCGTACTAGCCGCACCCCTCGGGCCCACAGAGTCTTGGTCAGCTTGTCCTGCGGAAGCGGCCCTAGGTCGCCCAGCAGCAGGACGGCCGGAAGTGGCGCCAGGGCCGCGGCGCCGATCAGGGAGTTGCGGATCAGCGCGCGGCGCCCCAGGCCGGACTCCTCGGCGCCCAGCCGCAGGATGTCCGCGGCCGCCGCGCGGTCGGCGTCGCTGCCCCGCATCGGGTGGCGGTACTCCACACGCTCGGTGTCGGGCATCAGCGTCTTGGCCCAGTGGACGGCGCCGATGCCGATCGCGAACAGGGCGAGGCCAAGCCCGATGCCGAGCCCCAGGTTGGACCGGAACAGAGCGCCGAACGTGCCGTCCAGGTCGAGCGTGAGGTAGGCGACGACGAAGATGATCGAGCCGAGGACCGACAGACCGAACAGCAGGGCGACCTGGCGCTCGGCGATCTTCGCCGCTTTCGGGTCGGTGTCCGCCAGGCGGTGCCGGTGGGGCGGCAGGCCGGGGTTCTCGAAGCGCTCCGGGTGGCCGTCGCCGCGCGCTGCGACCTCGGTGCCGCCCTGGTGGTCGGTGCTCATTCCGTCCCTCGGGTGTGCTGGGTCGCTGCTGGCTGTGCCGTGGGTGCTCACGAGGACTTCGCCCCCAGCCACACCGCGATGGCGATGAGCAGGCCGAGGGCGCCCACCCAGACGAACAGGCCCTCGGTCACCGGCCCGAGCGAGCCGAGTGCCCAGCCGCCGGGGGAGGGCTGCTCCTCCACCTGCTTGAGGTAGCTGATGATGCTCTGCTTCTGCTCGGGCGTGATGTTCGCGTCGTTGAACACCGGCATCGACTGAGGACCGGTGCTCATCGCCTCGTAGATGTGCTTCGGCTCGACCTCCATGAGGTTGGGGGCCGACTTGCCCCGCGTCAGAGCACCACCGGCGCCCACGACGTTGTGGCACATCGCGCAGTTCGTGCGGAACAGCTCGTAGCCCTCGGAGATGCGCTCGGGGTCGTCCAGTGGCTGGACGGTCTCGTCGTCCGGGACGGCCGGGCCGGGCGCGAGCGAGGCGACGTACGCGGCGAGCTGGGCGATCTCCTCCTCGCTGAACTCACCGGGACCGCGGGCGGGTGCCTGGACGTCGGTCTTCTGCAGCGGCATCCGGCCCGTGCCGACCTGGAAGTCCACGGCCGCGGCGCCTACGCCGATCAGCGTCGGCCCGTTCCGCGTGCCCTGGGCCTGCAGGCCGTGGCAGGTGGCGCAGTTGGCCAGGAACAGGTCCCGGCCGGCCTGGACGTCGTCCGCGCTGGCGCCGGTGCTCGCGGTGGCCTTGTCGGGGGCCACCGCCGCGTAGGCGGCGCCGGTGACCAGCAGGCCGAGGAGCAGGAGCACGACCGTCGCGAGGGGGTGGCGCCGGCGGGCGGCGAGTGCCTTCACTACTGGTTCCTCGTCTCTTCGGTGGCGGGCTGCGGGCGGGTCACTGGATGACGTAGATGATCAGGAACAGGCCGATCCACACCACGTCGACGAAGTGCCAGTAGTACGACGTGACGATCGCGCTCGTCGCCTCGTGGTGGCCGAAGCGACGGGCGGCGAAGGTGCGCCCGAGGATGAGCAGGAAGGCGATCAGGCCGCCGATGACGTGCAGGCCGTGGAAGCCGGTCGTCAGGTAGAACACGGAGCCGTACGCCGTGCTGGCGATGGAGACGCCTTCGCTGACGAGCGCGGCGTACTCGTAGATCTGGCCCCCGATGAAGAGGGACCCCATGAGGAAGGTCAGCACGTACCACTCGACCAGGCCCCAGCGACGGACGTCGAGGAGGCCGCCGGTGCGGTGCGGCTGGAAGCGCTCGGCCGCGAACACCCCCATCTGGCAGGTGAACGAGCTGGCCACCAGGACCAGCGTGTTCACCGTGGAGAACGGGATGTTCAGCTTCTCCGGCTCGGTCTCCCACAGCCCCGGCTCGACCGCGCGGATCGTGAAGTACATCGCGAACAGCCCGGCGAAGAACATCAGCTCGCTGGACAGCCACACGATGGTCCCGACGGAGACCATGTTGGGCCGGTTGACCGAGACCGGGGCAGCGCCGTGCGCCGTGGTTGCTGTCGCCACGGGCGTCATTATGGCCAGAAGGCCCTTGCCAACGGGGGACCACCCCCGCACTTTCGGGCGCGCCGCGGACGTCGCAGGCACGGTGGGTAGCATCCCGGCCGTGGACAGCTTCTCCGGCGACGGTTCCGAGGCTCGCGAGCGCACGCTCCGCGTGCTGCTGTACAGCGACGACGTCGAGACGCGGTCGGCCGTGCGCCTGGCAGTGGGTCGCCGTCCGGCGCGGGACCTGCCTCCGGTCGAGTGGATCGAGTGCGCGACGGCGCCCGCGGTCATCTCCCACATGGACGCCGGCGGCATCGACGTCGCCATCCTCGACGGCGAGGCCACCCCCGTCGGTGGGATGGGGCTGTGCCGCCAGCTGAAGAACGAGATCTACCGCTGCCCGCCGGTGCTCCTGCTCACCGGCCGCCCGCAGGACGCGTGGCTGGCCGCCTGGTCGCTGGCCGACGCCGCGGTGCCGCACCCGCTGGACCCGGTGGCCGTCACCGAGGCCCTCGCCGAGCTGGCCCGCCAGCGGCTCGGCACCGTCCGGACCGGCTAGACCCGTGCGCGGCTGGCCGCAGCTGATCTCCGACCTCATCGCCGGCACGGACCTGTCCACCGAGGACGCGGCCTGGGCGATGGAGCAGGTGATGACCGGCGTGGCGACGCCGGCGCAGGTCGCCGGGTTCCTCGTCGCCTTGCGGTCCAAGGGCGAGACGGTGGCCGAGCTCGAGGGGCTCGTGCAGGCGATGCTCACGCACGCCGTGCGCATCTCGGTGCCGGGCGAGTCGGTGGACCTCGTCGGCACCGGGGGAGACCGCGCCCACACCGTGAACATCTCCACGATGGCGGCGCTCGTGGTCGCCGGAGCCGGGCGCACCGTCGTGAAGCACGGCAACCGCGCCGCGTCGTCCTCGTGCGGGTCGGCCGACGTCCTGGAGGCGCTCGGCGTCCGGCTGGACCTGCCGCCGGAACGGGTCGAGGCCGTAGCGGCCGAGGTCGGCATCACGTTCTGCTTCGCGCAGTACTTCCACCCCTCGATGCGACACGCCGCGGCGCCCCGCCGCGAGCTGGGTGTGCCGACGGCCTTCAACTTCCTCGGGCCGCTGACCAACCCCGCGCAGCCGCGCGCCTCGGCGATCGGTGTCGCGGACGCGCGGATGGCCCCGCTGATGGCCGGCGTGCTGGCCTCGCGCGGCTCCTCGGCGCTCGTGTTCCGCGGCGAGGACGGGCTGGACGAGCTGACCACGACGGGTCCGTCGCGGGTGTGGGCCGTGTCGGACGGCGCGGTGTCCGAGCACGTGCTCGACCCGGCCGACCTCGGCGTGCCGCGCGGGCGGCTGGAGGACCTGCGCGGCGCTGACGCCGCCTACAACGCCGGCGTGGCGCGCCGGGTGCTGGCCGGCGAGCCGGGCCCCGTGCGTGACGCGGTGCTGCTCAACGCGGCGGCCGGCCTGGTCGCCTCGGGAGCGGGAGGCGCGGGCGGCTCGCTGGAGGAGCGGATGGCCGCTGGCCTCGTGGAGGCGGCGCGGTCGGTCGACTCCGGTGCCGCCGCCGACGTGCTCGAGCGCTGGGTCGCCGCCACCACCTCACCCCCGTGATCAAGGAATCCGAGCGTGATCAAGGAATCCGGGCTCGGCGCGCGCCTGCCTGAACTCCTTGAT
>JBMOMI010000231.1:0-5817 GCA_049325235.1 Actinomycetota bacterium
GTTCACGAACCCCAACGGCGTCGGTTCCAAGCGGATCGCGGTGATCATCGGCGGGACCGGCTGGCTGTTCGAGGGCAACGAGGTCTTCGGCGGCAGCTACTCCGGCCTGCTCGTCGGCAAGTCCACGACCTACGGCGCCGTGCACCAGTACACGACCCGCGGCAACTGGATCCACGACGTCGGGTCGTCGAACCTGTACCACAACCCCGGGCCCGACTCGACGCGCGGGCTGATCGAGCGCAACGTCTTCTCCGGCGCCGGCGGCAACGGCTCGAACGCGAAGCTCGGCTGGGGCGGCAGCGGCGGCTGCACCGGCGAGAAGGCGGCCACGTTCGGCGTCGGAGAGGTCGAGTTCCGCTACAACACCCTGCACGGCGGCTCGAGGCACCCGCTGACGATCGCCGAGCGCGGCGGGGAGCTGCCGGTGAAGGTGCACCACAACCTCGTCACCGGGCAGACCGGCACGTACTCGGTGCGGATCGACAACGTCGAGGGCTGCCTGAGCAGCAAGGGCGTCGAGGTGGACGACAACGCCTACTCGGCGTCCACGCTCGCCTATGACGCCGGTGACGCGCCCGGCATCCTCGCGAAGATGGACCGCAACGTGAAGGTGTCGACCGGGTACTCGAGCACCAGCAACGGGTTCACCGGGTTCGCGCCGACCGACGCGACGGCAGCGAAGTACGGGGCGCGCGCGACGTCCTGACGCGCTGACCGACGAGGCGCCGGGGCGGGGGGCGGCCCCTCGTCGGTGCCCAAGGCGGCGACGTCAGAGGTTGCGAGCCGCGTCGACCGCGAGCACGGCCTCGGTCAGCACTCGGACGCCCTGCTCGATGTGGGCCAGGTCCGTCCACTCCTCCGGGCAGTGGCTGCGGCCGCCACGGGACGGGACGAAGATCATCGCTGCGGGTCCGAGCCTGGCCATCTCGGTGCTGTCGTGGGTTGCGCCGGAGTACAGCCGGACGGCGTCGTGGCCGACCGCCGACGCCGCGCCGGCGACGAGGTCGGAGAGTGCGGCGTCCAGGACCGTCGGTGGATCCGTGTGCGCCCAGTGCACCTCGCTGCGGGTGCCGTGCCTGCGGTCGAGCTCACCGACCGCCTCGTCGAACCGCTGCTGCAGCGCGTGCAGGACGGCGAGCTCGGGGCTGCGGAACTCGCCGGTGAGCCGCGACCGCTCGCTGATCGTGTTCGTGAGCGGGCTCGTCGTGGTCAGCGCGCCGACGGTGCCGACGGTGTCCGCGCCGGCGGCCGCGATCCGCTGGACGGCGAGGACGGCGTCCGCCGCACAGCACATCGCGTCGCTGCGCATGTGCATCGGGGTGGTGCCGGCGTGGTCCCGGCGACCGTGGACGTCGAGCACGAAGGTGCTGACCCCGCAGACCCGGGTGACGACGCCGATCCCGGTGCCCTGTTGCTCGAGTACCGGTCCCTGCTCGACGTGCAGCTCGAGGTAGGCGGCCACCTCCCCGGGCCGCCATCGACATCGGTCCACCGCCGACGGGTCGTGCCCTGCCCCTGCGATGACGTCCGCCAGGGACGTGCCGGTGTCGTCGGTGGCGGCGAGCAGATCCCGTCCGAGGTCGCCGGCGATCGCGCGGGAGCCGACGAGCTTGACGCCCTGCGGGTTGCCCTCCTCGTTCGCGAAGTCCACGACGCGCAGCTCGTGCGTCAACCTCGTGCCGGAGCGCTGGAGCGTTCGGGCGACCTCGATCGCCCCGAGGACGCCAACGATGCCGTCGAAGCGGCCGCCGCCCGGCACGGTGTCGCTGTGGCTGCCGATGACGATCGCCGGCGCCGAGGCACTGCGCCCCGGCAGGACGCCGACGACGTTTCCCACGGCGTCGACGTGGGTGGCCAGCCCGGCCGCCCGCATCTGCGCGCCGACCCAGGCGCGGCCTGCGGCGTCCTGCTCGCTGAACCCGACCCGGGACCACCCGGGCAGGTCGGGGTCGACGATTCCGGCGAGGTGATCCAGGCCGTCGGCGAGCCAGTCGGCCTCCGGGTCCAGCGCGGCTGCACGTCGGGTCGTCACGACGGCACCGGCCCGAACGACGGGGGCACCTGGGCGCCGAGGTGCCGGGTGCTCAACGCGGCCAGCTCGACGGCCGCCCGGACGGCGGAGACCACCTCACCCCCCGGTCGAGCCAGCTCATGGGCGAGGACGCCGCAGAAGGCATCGCCGGCACCGCTGGTGTCCACGACGTCGACCGAGGGTGCCGGCACGTGCTCGAGCAGGCGGCCGCCCGGGGCGAAGACCGACGCGCCGTCGCCGCCGAGCGTGACGACGAGCGTCCCGGGAAAGGCGAGGGACTCGGCGCAGGTCTGCACCTCCTGCGGCGTCCGCGGCGTCGGCCGCCCGACGAGCTGACCGAGCTCGGTCCGGTTCGGGACGAGGACGTCGGCCAGAGGCAGCAGCGGCGCAACGTCGTCCGGGTCGCTCATCGGGGCGGGGTTCAGGACGAACCAACGGCCCCGGTGTGCACGCGCCGACGCGGCGAGGGACTCGATCGGCACCTCGAGCTGGGCCAGCAGGACGTGCTCGTCCCCCGAGGCGACCGCCCGCGACGTCCACGCCGGGTCGAGCAGGGCGTTGGCGCCCGGGTCGACGACGATGAGGTTCTCGCCGTCGTCGGCGACGAGGACGACCGCCGTTCCGGTCGGCGCCCGCTCGAGGGTGAGCACGTCGGAGACGTCGATCCCACGGCCGCTCAGCGCCTCGAGCCCCAGCCGGCCCTCGGCGTCGTCGCCGACGGCGCCGACGAACCGCACTGTGCTCCCGAGCGCGGCCGCGGCGACGGCCTGGTTCGCGCCCTTGCCGCCGGGGGCGGTGTGCCGCCCGTGGGCCAGGATCGTCTGGCCCGCGGTGGGCAGCGTGGTCACCCGCAGCGTGCTGTCGATGTTCAGCGAGCCGACGACGCAGACGGCGCCGTTGCCCTCAGCGGCCATCTGCCTGCCCCAGCCTGTCCAGCGCCTGAAGCACCAGGGACCAGAAGCGCTTCGTGTCCAGGGTCATCGCGACTCGGGCGTTGGGCTCGCACTCGGGGTAACGGCGGTGCAGGTCGACCACCGTGGTGCCCCGGGTCCACGTCCCGTCGAGCTCCACGGCGAGGAAGGCCTCGCGCCACTCGATGGTCTGTGGATCGACGAGCGCGGCCACCGTGCACGGGTCGTGCACCGGCGGCGCCTCGAACTCCCAGATCCGGTGGTAGGAGTCGCCGAAGAAGCCCATCCAGCCGGCGCACGTCTGCCCCACCCGGTGCTCCATCGCCGCCATCCGGTCGACGACGTCCTGGGTGGCGGTCGCCTGGTGGGTGAGGTTCAGCCCGACCATCCGCACCGGGACGCCGGACCGCAGCACGACGTCGAGGGCCTCGGGGTCGGCGAAGGTGTTGAACTCCGCGGTGGGCGTGTGGTTGCCGCGCTCGGTGGAGCCGCCCATGAAGACGACCTCACGGACGGACGCCGCCACCTCCGGCTGCTCCTCGAGCAGCCGCCCGACGTTGGTCATCGGTCCGGTGACGACGAGGGTGACCGGCTCTGGGCTCTCCCGCAGGATGCGTGACAGCAGCGTGACGGCGTCCTCGGCCACCGGCTCGAACGCCGGAGGGGGCATCTCCGGGCCGTCCAGGCCGGTCGTGCCGTGCACGTAGTTGCCCATTGCCGGCTCACCGCGCAGCGGTCCCGAGGCACCGGCGGCGACCGGGACGTCGGTGACGCCTGCCAGCGTCAGCACCTGGATGGCGTTGCGGGTGGCGTCCTCGACGGAGCAGTTGCCGAAGCACGTGGTCACGGCGAGGAGGTCCACCTCGGGGGAGCCGACGGCCAGCAGCAGCGCGACGGCGTCGTCGTGGCCGGGGTCGCAGTCGATGACGATCGGCAGGGCCATCAGCTGTCCTCTCCGGAGAGCCAGCGCAGCATGCCGCCGACCAGCGGGGCGAAGCCCTCCCAGTCGAGGAACTCCTGCGGGCACCAGTGCGGGCCGATGTCGGAGGTCCAGGCCAGGGAGCGCCCGTCGCCGACGTGACGGGTAGCGAGCAGCACGTCGGCGTCGACGGTCGCGACGACGGTGCCCTCCGGTGCGGCGGTGACCTCGTTGTAGCCCAGCAGCATCGGGGCGCCGGCACACAAGGGGGCCAGCGGGTGGTCCGGCTCGGTGACCTGCACCTGGGCGCCCTGCGGCACCTCGACCCGGTCGTCACCGAGGACCATGCGCACCGGCAGGACGTCGGCGATCGGGCTTCGGCGGAAGTTCGCGACGCCTTGGATGCCCTGGAAGCTCAGGTAGCCGCCGGCCATCATCAGCCCGCCGCCCTGGCGGGTCCAGTCGCGCAGCGCGACAAGGGCGTTGTCGCTGCGCCGGCCCTCCTTCCACGTCTCCGGGGTCAGGACGAAGGAGTTGTAGCCGATGTCGGAGATGATCACGACGTCGTAGGCGGACAGCGCCTCGACCGTGCGCGGGAAGTGGGCGGGCACGTCGTGGCCGTACATCTGCTCGACCTCGATCCCCTCCTTCGCCGCGGCCGCGATGAAGGCGTCGGCGCCGGTGTCGAACACGGTGCTGTTGAAGTGGTCGAAGCCCTTCTGGTGGGTCTCGTGGATGATCCAGCTCTCGCCGGCCAGCAGGACGCGCGGCACGGTGCTCTCCTCGGGTCGGGTCGGGTCGTTCTGTCGGGTCGTGCGGTTCACGCGGCGCGGCCCTCGAACAGGGCACGGGGGTTGTCGACGAGGAGCCGGTCGGTCACCGACTCGTCGAGGCCGTGGCGGTGCAGCCGGGGGACGAAGTACTGGAGGATGTGGCCGTACCCCGGCCCGCCGTGCCGGCGCAGCAGGGACTTCAGGAAGATGTCCTGGGAGATCAGCACCTGGTCGAGGTGGCCCCGCTCGACGAGCCGCGCGAGCCAGGCGGCGTTCTGCTCGTCCGAGGGGCACTGCACGCCCTGGTCGGCGTAGAACACCTCCATGCCGATCATGTCGTACTGCACCCAGGCACCGCGCGCGAGCAGCTGCTCCTGGTAGTCGAGGTCGTCACCGGAGGGGCCCATGTGGCACAGCACGATCCGCTCGGCGAGCACGCCGAGCCGCTCGGCCGTGTCGAGCACCTGGTGCCCCAGCCGGAACCAGGCTGGAAGGTGGACCTGGACGGGCAACCCGGTCTCGGCCTGGGCGAGGAGGGCGCCCTCGAGGCTGCGGCGCTCGGCCTCGGTGAAGTCGGCGCTGACGCCGATCTCGCCGATGATGCCGGGTCGCACGCCGTCCTCGCCGGTGCGCACGTCGTCGACGATCCGTCTGGCGATCTCCTCCCGGTTCATCCCGGCCACCTCGGCCGGGTGGCTGGACTCCAGGTAGTAGCCGGTGCCGGCGATGATGCGCACCCCGCTTCGTCGGCTGACCTCGGCGAGGCCGGCGAGGTCGCGGCCGGCGCCGAGCCCGGAGGTCTCGACGATCGTGCGTCCGCCGAGCGCGGCGAACCGAGCAATCTCCTCGACCGCATCATCCAGGCCGTCGAGCCGGCAGTTGTCGAGGTTGCCGAACGGGTCCTGGCGCAGGTCCCAGAGGATGTCCTCGGTGACCGGGTGCTCCGCGAACACCTGCGGGTCCCACCCGCGGGAGGACGTCGTGTGGGCCCAGGACGTCACGTCGTTGAGCACGTGCTCGTGCGTCAGGGTGACGCCCAGCTCGGAGGAGTCGACGGGCCCGGTGACCGTCATGACCGCTGTCACGGGTTGGCTCCGGAGAAGCGGCTGAACAGCTTGCTGTTGAGCAGGATGGCCACGACGAGGATCAGGCCCTGGACGATCGGCACCCAGTACACGTCGA
>JBMOMI010000232.1:0-5815 GCA_049325235.1 Actinomycetota bacterium
CTGGTCGATCGGCCGCTGTACCTCGACTACAACGCGACCACCCCGGTCGACCCGCGGGTCGTCGAGGCGATGCACGCGGCGCTGACGGCCGACTTCGGCAACCCCTCCAGCCTCCACGCCTACGGAGCGGCGGCGCGGCGCCTGCTGGGCCGGGCGCGCGCACAGGTCGCCGCCCTGGTGGGCGCCACGCGGGACCAGGTGGTGTTCACCGGGAGTGGGTCGGAGGCCGACGCCCTCGCCGTCCGCGGAGCCGTGCTGGCCCGGGCCGCGGACATGCGCGCCCGGCCGCACGTCGTCACCCAGGTCACCGAGCACCCCGCGGTGCTCGCCGCCTGCACGTTCCTTCAGCGCTGGCACGGCGCCGACGTCACGTACCTGCCCGTGGACGGGCACGGCACGCTCGACCCCGCCGACGTCGCCGCCGCCCTGCGACCCAGCACCGTCCTGGTCACGGTGATGCACGCCAACAACGAGACCGGCACCATCCAGCCGGTCGCCGACATCGCCGAAGTCACCCGGCCGCGCGGCGTGCTGCTGCACACCGATGCCGCTCAGAGCGCCGGCAAGGTGCGGCTCGACGTGGACGCACTGGGCGTCGACCTGCTCACCGTCGTCGGGCACAAGATGTACGCCCCGAAGGGCATCGCGGCCCTGGTCGTCCGCGACGGCGTCGTGCTGGAGCCGCTCGTCGGCGGCGGAGGCCAGGAGCGCGGCCTGCGCGCCGGCACCGAGAACGTCGCCGGGACGGTCGCCCTCGGCGCCGCCGCCGAGCTGGCCGCCGAGGCCCTGGCCGCCGGGGAGACTGCTCGGCTGAGCGCGCTGCGCGACCAGCTGCACGCAGAGCTCGGCCGGCGCCTGCCCGGCCGGCTGCACCTCCACGGGCATCCGACCGACAGGCTGCCGAACACCCTCAACGTGCGGATCGACGGCACGACCGGCCGTGACCTGCTCGCGGCCACTCCCGGCGTGGCGGCCTCCACCGGGTCCGCCTGCCACGCCGGCGCGGACCAGCCCCCCACCGGGCTGCTCGCCCTCGGGCTGACCGCCGAGCAGGCCGCCGCGGCGATGCGGCTCACCGTCGGCCGCTGGACGACGGCGCGGGACGTCACCCGAGCTGCGGAGCTCCTCGCCGCTGCCGCCCGGGACGCCGGGCGCCTCCCCGGCTGACCGGTGCGCCGCCCGCGACGGGAGAGCCGGGCAGACTCACGGCGTGCTGGACGAGATCCTGGCCACCCGTCCCCCGCCCGGGGACGTCGTCGTCCTCGGCGCCGCCGTGCTGGCCGCGGGCGTCGTCGCCCTGCCCGGCGCGTGGCCGTTCGCCCGGCACGTCGTGACGATCACCCACGAGGGCGCGCACGGCGTCGCGGCCCTGCTCACCGGACGCCGCCTGGCCGGCATCCGGCTCCACTCGGACACCTCCGGGCTGACCGTCTCCAAGGGACGCCCCACCGGACCCGGGATGGTGCTGACGCTGGCGGCGGGGTACCCGGGTCCGTCGCTGGCGGGTCTGGCGGCAGCGACGACGCTGGCCTCCGGCCGGCCACTGGCTGTCCTGTGGGGGTCGCTCGCGCTGCTCGCGCTCCTGCTCCTGCAGATCCGGAACCTGTTCGGGCTCTGGTCGGTGCTGGCCAGCGGCGCCGTCCTCGCGGTCGTCACCCGCTGGGCGCCGGACGCCGTCCAGGTGGCCGCCGCGTACGCCCTCACCTGGTTCCTGCTGCTCGCCGGCCCCCGGCCGGTGCTGGAGCTGCAGCGCGAGCGGCGCCGTCGGCGCTCCGGGACCTCGGACGCCGACCAGCTGGCCCGGGTGACCGGCGTCCCCGGCCTGCTCTGGGTCGGGGCCTTCGCCGTCGTGACGCTCGGCTGCCTCGCCGCGGGAGCGTGGCTGCTGCTGGGCGGCGCGGGCTGAGTCACCCGACCGGACGCTCCAGTCACCAGCCGGACCGCCCGATGGGCAGCAGACGAGCACGACGACGGGGGTGGACCAGTGGGCAGCTCGGGTATCGCGGTGACGGCGCTGGTGCTCCTGCCGGTCTCCGTCCTGCTCGGCGTGCTCGCGGTACTGCTGTCCCGGCACCATCGCGAGCACGAACGCAAGGCGAGGACGGACCCGCTGACCGGGCTGGGCAACCGGGCCCTGCTGACCGCGACAGCGGAGCGGACGCTCGCCGAGCTGGACCGGCTCGACGGTGACGGCAGCCACGGCCCCGTGCTCCTGCTGCTGGACCTCGACGGCTTCAAGGACGTCAACGACACCCTCGGGCACGCCGCCGGCGACCAGGTGATCTCCCAGGTGGCCGCCCGGCTGGAGGCGGTCGTCGGCACCGAGGGGCTGGTCGCCCGCCTGGGCGGTGACGAGTTCGCCGTCCTGGTGAGCCAGCCGTGCACCACGGCACAGGCCACGGTCCTGGCCAAGAGGCTGCTCGCCGGGCTGGGGGCCGGGGGCTTCCTCGCCGGCGGCGTGGACCTCGACGTGCGCGCCAGCGTGGGGGTGGCGGTGGCACCGCAGGCGGGCCGGCACCTCGCCGAGCTGCTGCGCAGCGCCGACATCGCGATGTACGAGGCCAAGCGCAGCCGTGCCGGCGTGTGCGCGTACACGCCGGACCTGTCCCCGGAGACCACCGACGGCCTGGCCACGCTGGCCCGCCTGCGCGGCGCGATGGAACGCGGAGAGCTCCTGCTCCTCTACCAACCGGCGGTCGACGCCAGGACCGGCGAGGTGCACAGCTACGAGGCGCTGCTCCGGTGGCGGCACCCGGACCGCGGCCTGCTGCTGCCGGCCGAGTTCATCGCGCTGGCCGAGCGGACGAGCCTCATCCGGCCGCTGTCCCGCTGGGTGCTGCTCACCGCGGTGCGCCAGGCGGCGCAGTGGAGGGCGGCGGGCTGCGAGACCACGATCAGCGTGAACCTGAGCGCCACGATGCTGGAGCCGGGGCTGCTCGGGATCGTCGAGGAAGCGCTCGCGCTCAACCGCTGGCCGGCGGAGCGGCTCGTGCTCGAGGTCACCGAGACGGCGATCTCGCTGAACCCCGACGAGGCCCGGGCGGTCGTGTCCGACCTGCGCGCCCAGGGCGTCAAGGTGTCGGTGGACGACTTCGGCGCCGGCTTCACCGGGCTCGGCCAGCTGCGCGGCCTGCGCGTCGAGCAGCTCAAGATCGACCGTCAGTTCGTCACGGACCTGTCCCGCGGCGTCGAGGACGAGGCGATCGTGGCCTCGATCATCGAGCTGGGGCACCGGCTCGGTCTCCAGGTCGTCGCCGAGGGGGTGGAGACCGCCGAGGTCGCGCGGCTCCTCGCCGAGATGGGGTGTGACGACCTCCAGGGCTTCCACTTCGCCCACCCGATGCCGGCCGAGGAGGTGCCCGCATGGACCGCCGGGCGCCACCTCACCCGGGAGGCCGGCGCGACGACCGGCTGAGCGCTCCGGTCCCTCGGACTACTCCCGCCACAGCAGGACGAGCGCGCGGTCGTCGTGCTCGCCGGCGCCGGTGCCGTCCACGATCCACTGCGCGCCGCCCCGGAACCCGCCGCGCCGCACCAGCCTCTCCGCCTGGCCCATCAGCCGGTCGATGCCCAGGGTGAGGTCGCGGCCGGGGGTCTCCACGAGCCCGTCGGTGTACAGCAGCAGCGCGTCGCCGCGCTGCAGCCGGCCCGTCTGCGCCGGGAAGTCCGCCGCGTCGACGATCCCGAGCGCCGGGCCGTGGTCGGCCTCGAGCAGCTCCCAGCGGCCGGAACCGGCGTGGAAGTGCGCCGCGGGAGGGTGCCCGGCGCTGGCGATCCGGTAGGTGCCGGACGCCAGGTCCACGGCCAGGTGGACGGCCGTGGCGAACCCCTCGTCCCACCCCTGGCGCAGCAGGTAGCTGTTGGCGGCCGGCAGGAACTCCTCGGTGCTCATCGCCCCCAGCAGGCCGCCGAAGGAGCCCGACAGCAGCAGGGCCCGGGTACCGGCCGCCTGTCCCTTGCCGGAGACGTCGACGAGCGCCAGCTCGATCAGGTCGGCGGCGGGCCCCGGGCTGGCCACGAGGAAGTCCCCGGAGAAGGAGTCGCCGTAGGCCGACCGCAGCACGGTCTCGACGTTCCAGCCGGCGGGCAGCGGCGGGATCTGGCCCTGGGCGCGCAGCCGGTCCCGCAGGTCGACGAGCATCGACTCCCCCAGCGTGCCCTGGACGCCGAGTCGCTCCCGGCTGCGCGCGAACTGCAGCACCATCAGGGCGGTCACGCCCATCACGGCCAGCGGGCCCGGCGCCACCGGCTCGTCGCGCTCCACCGAGCTGTACAGGACCCCGGACGCGATCACGAGGTAGAGCAGCGCCATCGCCCGGACGCGCAGGAAGAACGCGCCGAGCAGCATCACCACGATCATGGCGGTGACCGGGACCCAGCGCGGGATCATCGCGCTGAGGAACGTGACGAGGACCGTCAGAGCGGTCAGCGCCAGGAGCAGGAAGGCCTGGGTCGGCAGCACGTGCCGGCGGACCCGCAGCCACAGCCGGCGCCCGCTCGGACGGCGCCGGCGGGCACGGGTGCGGGGAAGGCTGCGGCTGCTCGCCACGAGGACCACGCGCGGACCATACCGGCACACCGGACGCCCCCGGCGACGACTCACCCGGGGCCGCAGGCGGCGAAACACGGGTGATCGTCCGGCGTCCCGCCTGCCAGGATCGCGACCATGACCGCTGATGGCTCCTCCCTGGACGTCGTCCCGCTCGGGGAGGACCGCCGGGACGACCTGCTGGACGTCGACCAGTGGGCCTTTGCCTTCCCGGACACCGACGACGACCCGTCCCCCGCCCTCCAGGGCCTCGAGTGGGACCGCACGTTCGGCGCCCAGCGGGACGGCGACCTCGCCGGGGTCTACTCGGTGTACTCCCTGGCCATGCCGGTGCCGGGCGGTGAGGTTCCCGCGGCGGGGCTGACCTGGGTGGGCGTCCACCCCCAGCACCGGCGCCGGGGCGTGCTCACCGCGATGATCGAGCACCACCTCTCGACCGTGCGTGAGCGCGGCACCGAGCCGGTCTCGGCGCTGTGGGCCGCCGAGCCGGCGATCTACGGCCGGTTCGGCTACGGGCAGGCCAGCCTGGGGATGCGGATGACCATCACCCGCGGAGCCACCCTGCACGACGTCCCCGGGTGGCAGGACCTGCCGGTGTCGTACGCCAAGGCCGACCCCGACCGGCACACGGACGTCGTCCACCGGGTGCTCGAGGCCGTGCGGGCCGGGCGCCCCGGGCTGATGGCCCGCCGGGGCGGCCTGGCCCGCAAGGCCCTGTCCGACCCGCGGCACTGGCGGGACGGCGCCGAGTCGCTCCGCCTGCTGCTCGTCACCGACGCCGCCGGCGACCCGCGCGCCTACGCGCTGTTCCGCCGCAAGGAGAACTGGGAGGACGTCGGACCGCGCGGGGAGGTGGTCGTCCGCGAGGCGCACGCCGTCGACGCGCCGGCCGCCCGCGCCCTGTGGGGCCGGCTCACCGACCTCGACCTGATGGGGTCCGTCCGGACCGACATGCGGCCCACCGACGACCCGCTGCTGCACCTGCTCGCCGACCCGCGCGCCGCCGCGCCGCGGCTGACGGACGGCGTGTGGCTCCGGGTCGTGGACCTGCCGGCCGCCCTGGCGGCGCGCCGCTACTCCCGGGAGGTGGACGTCGTCCTGGACGTCGAGGACACCGGCTGCCCCTGGAACACCGGGCGCTGGCGGCTCGCCGCCGGTCCGGACGACGCCACCTGCGACCCGACGACGTCCGCGGCCGACCTACGAGTGAACGTCCGGGCGCTCGGGTCGGCGTACCTCGGCGGCCAGACCCTGACCGCCCTGCAC
>JBMOMI010000233.1:0-5799 GCA_049325235.1 Actinomycetota bacterium
TGGACGAAGGCGTCCAGCGCGTCCCGGATCTCCTCCGGTCGGATCGTCAGCTCCGCCATCTTCGGTGTCCCTGCTTCCTGGTGTCTCGTGGTGCGTGGAGTTCGTGATTCGAAGGTCAGCCGGCGAGCCGGCGACGGGCGTCGTCGAGGCGGCTGAGCACGCTCGCGTCGATGACCTCGTCGCCCACCTGCACCCGCAGGCCGCCGACGAGCCCGGGGTCGACGTCGACGTTCAGCCACATGGTCCCGCCGTAGATGCGCTCGAGCACCCTGGCGAGGCGGGCCCGCTGGTTCTCGGTGAGCGGCACCGCCGCGGTTACCGTGGCGACCGTGCGCTCGCGACGCCGAGCGGCGACCTTGCCCATGTCGTCGAGGGCCGCGGTCAGTGTGCGGCCGCGCGGGTGTGCGGCGGCCTGCTGGGCCAGCACAAGGGTGTGCGGCTGCGCCTTGCCGGCGAGCAGCCGCTCGACGAGCTCGGCCTTGCGCCGCCCCGGCACGGCCCGGTCGCCCAGGGCCTGCCCGAGAGCCCGGTTGCCCTCGACCACCCGGCCGAACCGGAACAGCTCGTCCTCGACCGCGTCGAGGACGCCGTCGCGCTCGGCCGCCGCGAGCACCGCGACGACACCGAGGTGCTCGGCGGCGTCCGCGAGGTCCCTGGCCTCCGACCAGCGGTCTCGGGCGAGCCCGGCGACGAGCGAGCGGGTGGCGTCGCTGACCTTGCCGGTCAGCAGCCGGTCGGCGAGCGCCGCCTTGTCCTGCGCCGGGCGCGACGGGTCCGTCAGCGCCCGGCGCAGCGTGCCCGAGGAGTCGAGCAGCCGCGCCACCGCGAACAGCTCGGTCCCCACGGTGACAGCGGCGTCGCTGTCCAGCGTGCCGAGGAGCGGCTCGATCCGCTCCTCGGCCCCGGCCAGGGAGCTCCTGCTGGTGCCACGCATCAGGCGTCCCGCCCGGCCCCGGCACGTGCACGGACATCGCCGGCGTCCGCCTGCTCGAGCTCGGTGAGGAACCGGTCGACGACGCGGCTCTGCCGCGCCTCGTCGGTGAGGGACTCCCCGACGATCCGGGACGCCAGCTCGGTGGCCAGGCGGCCCACCTCGCTGCGCAGCTGGACGACGGCCTGCTGCCGCTCCGCCTCGATCTGCTTGTGCGCCGACTCGGTGATGCGGGTGGCGTCGGCGGCCGCCTTCTCCCGCATCTCCGCGACGATCGCGGCGCCCTCGGCGCGGGCGTCCTCCCGGATGCGCTGCGCCTCGGCTCGGGCCTCGGCCAGCTGCGCCCGGTACTCGGCGAGCGCCGCCTCGGCCTCGGCCTGGGCCTGCTCGGCCTGCTTCATCCCACCCTCGATGGACGCCGCGCGCTCGGCGTAGACCTCCTCGAAGCGCGGCACCACCTTGGTCTTGATGATCCAGTACAGGATGCCGAAGGCGATGAACCCGACGATGAGCTCGGCCGGGTGGGGAAGGATCGGGTAGGCCTCCGCCCAGAACCCCTCCTCCGCGGCCAGGACCGTGGCGGCTTCGCTTCTCATGAGGACTCCTCGCAGGTGGTCGGGAGCTGGGTCAGAGGATGAACGCGAGCACCAGGCCGAACAGGGCGAGCGCCTCGGCGAGCGCGAAGCCCAGGATGGCGATCGGCTGCAGCATGCCGCGCGACTCGGGCTGGCGGGCGGTGCCGTTGATGTAGGCCGCGAAGATCAGGCCGACGGCGATGGCCGGGCCGATGGCCGCCAGGCCGTAGCCGATGACGTTGAGGCTGCCTTCCATGTCTCTTTCTCTTCCTCTCGGTCGGCGCGCCGGGTGGCGCGTCGGTCGGTGGGTCCCGCCCTCAGTGCTCGTCGGCCAGGGAGCCGGCGATGTAGAGCGCGGTCAGCAGGACGAACACGTACGCCTGCAGGAACTGGACCAGCAGCTCGAAGAACGTCATGACGATCGCCATGACGAAGGCGCCGACGCTGCTGATGTTGACGAACAGGTTCGAGCCTTCGAGCAGCATGTACTCGCCGCCGAGGATGAACACCAGCATCAGCATGTGGCCGGCGAACATGTTGGCGAAGAGTCGCATCCCGAGCGTGAGCGGCCGGGTGACGAAGAACGTGATCAGCTCGAGGACGTAGACGAGCGGCGCGATCCACCCCGGGATGCCGGGGGGCATCAGCCCGCGGAAGTAGCCGCCGAGTCCCTTCCGCCGGATGCCGACCGCGTGGTACACGACGAACGTGATCAGGGTCAGCGCGACCGCGAACCCGATCCGGCCGAACGTCGGGAACTGGATCGGCGGGATGACCCCGAACCAGTTGTTGACGAGGATCAGCAGGAACTGCGTGAGCAGCAGCGGCAGGAACGGCCGGAAGTTCCGGCTGCCGAGGATGTCGATCGCCACCGAGTTGCGGACGAAGTTGTAGAGGCCCTCGCCGGCGAACTGCAGCTTGCCCGGCACCACGGACATGTTGCGTGCCACGAGGAGCATGAAGCCCGCGATCACCGCCACCGAGATGACGATGACGAACATGGAGCGGGTGATGGCGAACGCGCCGTCGCCGATGAGCGGCTGCCAGAAGTCGCCGGTGGTCGGCGGCACGAAGCCTTCCTCGGCAGCGAGCACGTGCAGGCTCACAGCATCTCCTCGTGGGGGATCGGGTGGTGCTGGGGGGCCGTGACCGCCAGCAGCTCGGACGACTCCGGCGCAGCGGTCACCGCGTACCGTACCGGAGCCAGATGACGTACAGAGCCAGGGCCGTGCCGGTCAGGACGCCGACGAGCACCAGCCACGACGTGCCCAGCCAGCGGTCGAGCAGCCAGCCGACGAGGCCGTAGAAGGCCATGCCGCCGAGCAGGTACGCCGGCACGCTCCAGGCCGCCGCGGCGTCCCGCTCGGACTCCGCCCTGCCGGGCCGGTCGTCGTGCTGCTCGCTCATCGCGATCGGGACGGTAACACCGCAGCCCCATGGTCACCGCCCCACCGCCTCGGGGTCGGCCACGTACACGCGGGCCCGGCTGAAGCCGGCGACCTGGCCGGCGAGCCAGGCGACGGCGCACGCGACGGCCGCGACGGCGAACGCCGGTGGCGACAGCCACGGCTGGTCGCGCAGCGCGAGGACGAGTCCGCCGATGACGGCGACCTTCGTGCCGTACAGCGCGAGCGCCACCCCGAGCAGCATCTCCGGGGCGAGGCGGCGGGCGGCACGCATCACGAGGAGCGTGAGGCCGAAGAAGACGACCACGACGCCGGCGCCGAGCGCGGCACCGGCGAAGGCGGAGCGCCCGACCAGGGCAGCCACTGCGACCGCGACCGCCGCGACGACGAGGGTCGGGACGATCGCTCCGCGCGTCATCGCGCGGTACGGGTCGGCGGCGGCCTTCACAGCGGGGGCTCCTGGGAGGTCGTCGGGAACGCTTGTGAACGCTATCACAAGCGTTCGCGGAGGCTCCTCCCGCGCAGCGGCCCGAGGGTGAGCAGCACCGAGACCGCGATCGCCGCCGCCCAGACCGGCAGCCCCGTCGACAGCGGCACGAAGGCCAGGGAGACCGCACCGAAGGCCATCACCGCCGTCCAGAGGTACATGATCAGGACGGCGCGCGCGTGGGTGTGGCCCAGGTCCAGCAGCCGGTGGTGCAGGTGCATGCGGTCGGCGACGAACGGGTTCTGCCCGGCCCGCAGCCGCCGCACCACCGCCAGGGCGAGGTCCGTCAGCGGCAGCAGCAGGACGACGACGGGCAGCAGCAGCGGGAAGAACGCCGGCACGACCTGCGCGTCGGAGACCACGGTGGGGTCCACCTGCCCGGTGACCGCGATCGCGGCCGCGGCCAGGAGCAGCCCGAGCAGCATCGACCCGCTGTCGCCCATGAAGATCCGGGCGGGGTTGAAGTTGTGCGGCAGGAAGCCGACGCACGCCCCGACCAGGGCGGCCACGACCAGCGACGCGAGGCTCGAGTAGTCGTCCGCGCTCGTGCCCCGGGTGAGCAGGTAGGTGTAGACGAAGAAGGCCCCGCCGCCGATCGCCATCACGCCGGCAGCGAGCCCGTCCAGCCCGTCGACGAAGTTGACGGCGTTGATCGTCACGACCACCGCCGCCACGGTCAGGGCGAGGAACATCCCACCGGAGCCGACCGTCACCCCGCCCACCGGCAGCGAGACCAGCTGCACGCCCTGCCACGCCATCAGGCCGGCGGCGAGCACCTGGCCCGCCAGCTTGGTCAGCGCGTCGAGGCCCCACACGTCGTCCGCGACTCCGAGCAGGCACACCAGCGCGCCCGCGGCCAGGATGGCCCAGGGCCCCGGCGCGGCGAAGACCCCGTCGAGGAACGGCACCCGGCTGGCGACGGCGAACGCCGCGGCCACCCCGGCGAGCATCGCGAGCCCGCCCATCCGCGGCGTCGGCACGCTGTGCACGTCCCGGTCGCGCACGGGCGTCATCGCCCGGCTGCGCTCGGCCAGGCGCCGGGCGAGCGGCGTCGCCAGGTACGTGACCGCGGCGGCCACGACCATGACGAACAGGTACGCCCTCACGCGCCGGCCGGCCCCTCGACGTCCGGCACGACCTCGCGCAGCGCCTCGACGGACAGGGCGCCGACCCGGACGACGCGGGGAGCCCCCTGCGTCGTGTCGACGATCGTCGACGGCGCCCCCTCGCTGCTCTCCCCCGCCTCGAGGTAGGCGGCGACCGCGTCCCCGAGCTGCACGCGGGCCGCGGCGGCGGTCGTCGCCGCGTCGCGGCCGGTGAGGTTCGCGCTGCTCACCGCGAGCGGACCGGTCTGCGACAGCAGCTCGAGCGCCACCTCGTGGTGCGGCATCCGCACGGCCACGGTGCCGCCGGTCTCCCCGAGGTCCCAGTGCAGCGACGGCTGCGCCCAGCAGATGACCGTGAGCGGGCCGGGCCAGAACGCCTCGACCAGCCTGCGTGCGGCGTCCGAGACGCCGTCGGCCAGCCCGTCGAGCGTGCGGGCGTCGGGCACCAGCACCGGCGGCGGCTTCTCCCGCCCGCGGCCCTTGGCGTCCAGCAGGGCCGCGACCGCCTCGGGCGAGAAGGCGTCCGCCGCCACGCCGTAGACGGTGTCCGTGGGGAGCACGACGAGCTCGCCGCGGCGCAGCGCGTCGGTGGCGTGCCGGATGCCGGCGGCACGCTGGTCGGGGTCGGTGCAGTCGTACAGGCTGCTCACGAGCCCCCACTCTCCCACCGCCGGGCCGTCACCCAGCGGGGGCGTCCGGTCAGGTCGGCGTGTCCCGCGGCCTGGTGCCACGGGCCGCGGGCCAGCTCGGCGAGCAGCGCCTCCTGCTGCACCTCGGCGTGCTCCACGACGACCAGGCCGCCGCGACGCAGCAGCCGGGCCGCGGCGCGCAGCACCGCGCGGGGGACGTCGAGGCCGTCGGGTCCCCCGCCGTAGAGCGCCGTCGCCGGGTCGTGGTCGCGCACCTCCGGGTCGACCGGCTCGGCGCCCGGCGGCACGTACGGGGGGTTGGAGACCACGACGTCGACGGTGCCGTCGAGGTCGGTGAAGGCGTCCGCCGCGTCCCCGAGGCGCAGGTCGACACCGGTGCCGGCGAGGTTGCGCTGGGCCCAGGCGTGCGCGCTCGGGTCGAGCTCCACGGCGTGGACGGCGGCCTCCGGCACCTCGCTCGCCACCGCGAGGGCGATCGCGCCGGAACCGGTGCACAGGTCCACGACCACCGGACGGCGCCCGGCGGCCAGCACGGCCGCCGCCTCGGCCACGGCCGCGCCGGCGACCTGCTCGGTCTCCGGGCGGGGCACGAACACGCCGGGACCGACGTCCAGCTCCACGGTCCGGAAGCCTGCGGTGCCCGT
>JBMOMI010000234.1:0-5772 GCA_049325235.1 Actinomycetota bacterium
GTTCCCGCAGTCGAGCAGCCGGCCAGCAGCCCGAGCGAGGACGCCCAGAGCAGGGACCGGCGGGACAGGGGGGCGGGCTTGCCTGCTGTCACGCCGCCGTCCGCTTGCAGAACAGCACCATGCGCCGGCCGTCGCGGTTGGTCCGCACCTCGCGCGCCGTCCACCCCAGGCGCCGGTAGAACTCCACCGCCCCTCCACCTTCGTCGGTGAGCAGCTCCATCCGCGTCACACCGGCCGCGGCCACGTCCGCCTCGAACCGGGCCATCAGCTCACGGCCGAGCCCGCGGCCCCGGGCGGCGTGCGTCGTCACGATCGCGTGGACGACGGCCACCGGGCCCTCGACAGCGCCGCTCGAGGCCGTCGTCGAGGGCCCCGAGGAGACGATGCGCCGGGCGTAGCGGCGCAGCCGGGTGCGCAGGAAGCCGAGCGCGAGCCCGGGCCGGCGGGCGAGGCCCCACGCTCCGCGGAGCGCGAGCGGCCACTTGGCGGACCGGAGCGTCTCGCCCACGTACGCCGCCTGGTCCGTCGTGGCGAGGATGAAGGCGAGGACGTCGCCGTCGGCGTTGGTGACCACGTGCGCGCTGGCGTGCGGGTTGTCGACGAAGGTGAGGTGCCAGCGGCGCACGAACGCGGGCCCGAGCCGCGGGAACAGGCCCTCCCCCAGCAGCGCGATGTGCAGCCGTGCGGTGGTGGCCACGTCGAGCGGGGCGAGGGGGCGGCACGTAACGGAACCGGCCCCGGACGTGGCGGTGCGCTGGCCGTGAGGTGGTTGCAGCACGGGGGCTCCTGGTGATCGGGGTCGGGGACGGTCGGCGCGCCGGAGGCACGGGGCTCTGGAGTTGCCCTCTGCTCGGAAACTACCAGCCCTAGTATTGCCGCCAGGGAATGGAGAGGGTCGTGTCCGACATCTCCGGTCACAGGAGGAGGTCCGGTGCGCGACTTCGGCGGGCTCGAGGCGCAGATCATGCAGCGGATGTGGGAGCGCAGCGACCCAGCGTCCGTGCGAGACGTCCTCGAGGAGCTCCAAGAGGAGCGGCCGATCGCCTACACCACCGTGATGACGGTGATGGACAACCTCCACCGCAAGGGCCACCTCACGCGCACTCAGGAAGGTCGGGCATACCTCTACACCGCCGTCCGCAGCCGGGACGAGCACCACGCGCTGCTGATGGCCGAGGTGCTCGAAGCCAGCGCCGACCGGTCGGGCACGCTGCTGAGCTTCCTGGGCCGGATGTCCGCCGAGGAGATCCAGGACCTGCGCCGCCTGCTCACGCAGACGGGCCGGCGGCGTGCCCGGCAGTCGAGACGGCGATGAGGTAGCCGTCGTGTGGCTGCTCGCGTCCCTGGTCGCGTACGCGGTGCTCCTGGGTACCGTGGGTGGGTGGCAGCTCGCCGCTGCACGCTGGCCCTCACGGGCCCCGGTGCTCGGTGTGCTGCTGTGGCAGGTGCTCAGCGTGTCGCTGCTCTTGACGATGATGTCGATCGCCGCCGTGCTCGCGCTGCCGGACGCGGAGCTCGGTGACGGGCTGGCCGCGTTCCTGCAGACCTGCGCCCACACGCTGCGGGAGCGGTACGCCACCACCCCGGGCGGTGCCGCGGCGGCGACCGCGGGGCTGCTCCTCGCCGTCGCGGTCGTGAGCCGGCTGGCTTGGTGCTTGGTCTCCGAGCTGTGGCGGTGCCGCCGAGGCCGCCGCGTCCAGCTCGAGCGACTGAGGCTGGCCGCGGACCACCACCCCGCCCTCGAGGCCTACGTAGTGGACGACGACCGGGCGGTCGCGTTCTGCGTGCCGGGCCGGGCACGCACGGTCGTCCTCACCTCTGCGGCGGTGCGGGCGCTCACCGGGGTGGAGCTGGCCGCCGTCCTGGCCCACGAGTCGGCGCACCTGCGCTGGCGGCACGACCTCGCTCTGGCCGCAGCACGAGCGCTGGCCCGGGCTTTCCCCTTCGTGCCGACCCTCCGCCTGGCGCACGAGCGCATCGGTGAGCTGGTCGAGATGGCCGCTGACGACGCCGCCGCCAGGCGGCACGGCACGCGTGCCGTCGGCTCCGCGTTGGTCCAGCTCGCCAGTGCCGAGCCGCCGCGGTTCGCGCTGGGAGCCAGCGGCTCCAGCTCGGCCGTGCGGGTGCGCCGGATGCTGACACCGGACTCCGGGCTCCGCCGCGGCACACGGGGAGCGCTGATGGCCTTGGCAGTCAACGCCGTCGCGGCTCCACTGCTCGTGACGGTGCTCCCGGCCCTCACCGCAGCGGCTACCAAGCACTGTCCGTTCGTCATCCAGGCCGCATGAGGAAGGACGCCGAGTACGATCACCCCTAGTAACAGGAGACAGGCAGGACGCTGACGGACGGGGGAGACTCGTGCAGCAGGTACCGGTGGCGGAAGCGGTCCGCGGCACTGCTCGGTCGAGTGCTGGGACCGGCGGCTGGGTCCGGGCCGTGGTGCGCGGCGCGGGCGAGCTCCTCATCACGCTCGGCGTGGTGCTGCTGCTGTTCGTCGGCTGGCAGCTGTGGTGGACCGACGTCGAGGCGGCGCAGGACCGCAGCCGCGTCACGGAGCAGCTCCAGGAGGCATGGGCCGCGGAGGCTCCACCGGCTCCCACCGCGGATCCCGCACCGGGGGCCGAGCCGCCGTCAGTGCCGGTGCCCGCCGAGGGCGAGTCGTTCGGCGTCGTGTACATCCCCCGGTTCGGGAAGGACTACGCGGTGCCGGCGACCGAGGGCATCGGGCTGGAGTCCGTGCTCAACAAGGGCGTCCTCGGGCACTACCCAGGCACGGCGATGCCGGGTGAGATCGGCAACTTCTCCCTAGCGGGTCACCGGGTGACGTACGGCAAGCCGCTCAACCAGATCGCCGAGCTCGTGCCCGGCGACGCGATCGTGGTCGAGACGGCCGACACGTGGTTCGTGTACCGCATGCGCGAGTACGAGATCGTGACGCCCGACCGGATCGACATGGTGGCGCCGGTGCCGGGCCAGCCGGGCGCCGTGCCCACCGAGCGCCTGCTGACGCTGACCGCCTGCCACCCCATGTACTCGGCCAAGTACCGGTACATCGCGAGGGCCGTGCTGGAGAGCTGGCAGCCGAAGGGCGGTGACCCGCCCGCGGCGCTGTCGGAGGGCTGACGTCGCGAGCCGCTACCGGTGGCCGCTGCCGTGCCCCATGCCGACCATCATCAGCGCCATCAACCCCAGGCAGACCAGCGCGATGAGCACCGCTCCGGCGCCAGCCACGCCGGCCACGACCAGCCAGACGGCGATCGCGATCATCGGGATGCAGCAGAGCACCATCATCCAGCGGTGCCCGCCGCTGTGCCCGGTGCCCGGGGACTGCGGGTCAGCGTGCTCGTGGTCCGGTGCGGCCGGCAGCCCTGGGGGCCGGTGCTCCTTCATGTCGTCCTCCGAAGGGACTTGGGCACGTGGCCGAGCTTGCTGTACAGCGGGCAGTGCCCGAGGGCACCCGTGACGACCAGGTCTAGCCCGGCGAGCCCCAGGAGCACCTCGAGCACCGCCACGCCTGTGCTCGGAGAACGGGTCAGGAGCCACGCCGCTGCCACGATCGCCCCGAGACCCACGATGATCCGGCCCGCGCGCTCAGCCGGGGAGATGTTGACCGTCAACCTGGCCACTGATCCGCCCTTCCTCTGTCGAGGCAACTACTTCGCTTCGTAGTCTCGGGCGAGTGGGTGGTCCGGCGACCGGGGCCAAGGTCCTGACCTCGGGCCCTACCGGCGTCGAGACACGGGGGCCGGTGAGCGCGACCGGCGACGGCCGACGGTGCGCGTGAACGCCGCCCACTGCAAGGCGAGCACCGCCGCGCCGAGGGCGAGCAACGGCAGGCGGAACCAGTTGCCGGGCACGGGCGCACGGTGGAAGGACTGCGTGTAGTGGATGAAGAGGAAGTACGCCGCGTGCAGCACGGCGAGGTAGAAGACGACGTAGGCGCCGTTGTGGAGCCACTTCCACGCCGGTGGGCCGAGGAAGCGCATGGCGCGGTCGGACGACGTCGCGAGGAGCACGAGCATCCAGCCCAGGGCAACGAGGCCCACCAGGTTCGCCAGGCCGAATCCGGGTTCGAGCCGTGCCTCACGGCCGAGTTCTGGGATGAACTCGTACCCGAGCAGCCGTCGCGCGCTCCACCTCGCCCACCCGTTGAGGACGAGCAGGGCGTGGACGGCTGCCGCCAGCGCGGCCCACACGCCGATCGGGCGTCGCCACGGCAGGAGCCTGCCCGCGCGCGAGGACAGCTTGGCGGCCGGGCCGAACGCGAGCGAGACGAACAGGAGCACGATCGCCGTGTCGCCGACTGCACGCCACAACCGCATGTCCGGGCTCCACTCCGGTCTGCTGGCCCAGAAACCGGCCAGGAGCAGTGCGGTCAGCACGCCCGTCCCGACGTGCCGTCCACCAGCGTTCATGCCGATCCTCCGTCCGGGAAGGCGCGCTCCCACGCCACCATGCCGCCGTCGAGCTCCACGAGGTCCTGATAGCCGATGCCCGCCAAGGTCTGTACCGCGATCGCGCTCATCCGGCCGGTCTTGCAGTACACGGCCAGCGGCGTGCCGCGATCCGGGGGCAGCTCGTCGGCCCGGGTCCGCAGCTCGTCGAAGGGGATGGCGGCGTCCGTGCCGGGGATCGACCCTTCGTCGGGGGTGTGGACGTTGAGCAGGAAGCGGTCGTCGTCCTCCACCGCGGCAGCGAACTCGCCCGGCTCCAGTAGGCGGGCCGGTGGCGTCGTTGGGATCGCGCCGGCCTCCGGCTGCCGGGGCGATCCCGAGCATCCGGTGGCCAGCACCATGGTCCCGCCTGCCTGCAGCAGGACGTCGCGGCGACGCACGGCCCCGTCCGTCGTGCCGCGCTCCCGTGCCGCTGGCCGGCGTCCTCGTCCGGCGCGCAGCCCGAGAGCGGCACCGGCCAGGCCCACGAGGACGAGAAGCCCCTCGGGCCAGGCGCCCAGGCGTGCCGCGACGGTGAGACCGCCGCGCAGGGGGAGGCTGGCGGTCAGCGTCTCGGCGGTGAAGTGGTCCGAGACCTCCACCATGTCACCGGTCGGCGTGATGAGGGCGCTCACTCCAACGGTCGAGATGTGCACCACCGATCGCCCGAGCTCGACCGCCCGCAGGCGCGACATCGCCAGCTGCTGCACGCTCTCGTCGGTGCGGCCGAAGGTGGCGTTGTTGGTCTGGACGACGAGCAGGTCCGCGCCGCCGCGGACCGCTTCTCGAAGCAGGTCGTCGAAGGCCACCTCGAAGCAGATCGCCGTGCCCACCGTCGCGGGGCCGACGGTCAGCACGTTCGGGCCGGTACCGGCTACGAAGTCCCGCCGCACCAGGTCGACCTTGTCGCTGATCCGCCGGAAGAACGACCGGTACGGCACGTACTCGGCGAACGGCACCGGCCGGCGCTTGACGTACTGCTGGCCGGGACCTTTGCCGGGCTCCCAGACCATGCTCACGTTGCTCAGCTTGTCCGCCGGTTCCTGCAGGACCGTGCCCAGCAGCAGGGGGACGCCGACCGCGTCGACCGCGCCGGAGATCACCGCGGCGGCGTCGGGGTTCCGCAGCGGGTCGATGTCGCTGCTGTTCTCCGGCCACACGACGAGGTCCGGCGGCCGCGCGCGCCCGTCGGCCACCGCGCGGGCCAGCTCGCGGGTCGCCGCGGCGTGGTTGTCGAGGACCGCCCGGCGCTCGGCGTTGAAGTCCAGCCCCGCCTTGGGCACGTTCCCCTGCACCGCCGCGACGTCCACCGAGCCGGTGGCGTCCCCGGGGCGCGGCA
>JBMOMI010000235.1:0-5725 GCA_049325235.1 Actinomycetota bacterium
CCCGTGGCGGGCCTGCAGCGCCGCGTCCGTCTCGCGGACGGCGTCCACGGCGCGCTGCTGCATGGCCCGCATCGACTCCCCGCCCGGGAAGCTGGCCGCGCTCGGCTGGGCCTGCACCACCGGCCACAGCGGCTCCTTGGTGAGCTGCTCGAGCGGGCGCCCGGTCCAGTCGCCGTAGTCGCACTCGGCCAGCCGGTCGTCGACGACGCACGCCGGGCGCGGGACGGCCTTCGTGCCGCCCGTGGCGACGAGCGCCTCGGCCGTCGCCACGCACCGCTCCAGGGGACTGGTGAGGACGGCGACCAGCGGCAGAGGAGCCAGCCGCTCGGCGAGGGACGCCACCTGGCTGCGCCCGACGTCGTCCAGGCCCACGCCCGGGGTGCGGCCGGCCAGGGTCCCGTCGGCGTTGGCGGCAGTGCGGCCGTGACGGACGAGCAGCACGGTGGGCACGGTCGTCCAGCCTACGGGGGCCGGCCGGGGCAGGATGGGCGACGTGATCGTCGACGTCGCCACGTACCGCCAGGGCGTGCGGTCCTCGGCCGGGGACTGGTCCGACGAGCTCGCGGCCCGCCGGACCGAGGCCGAGGGGTTCATCTGGATCGGCCTGAAGGACCCCGACGCGACCGAGCTGGAGCACCTCGCCGCCGAGCTCGCCCTGCACCCGCTCGCGGTCGAGGACGCCGTCCACGGCCACCAGCGGGCCAAGCTGGAGGAGTACGAGGGGTCCTTGTTCGTCGTCCTCAAGACCCTCCGCTACGAGGAGCGGACCTCGGACGTCGAGACCGGGGAGATCATGGTCTTCCTCGGCGACCGGTTCGTGGTGACCGTACGGCGCGGCGAGCTGCACGCGCTCGGCGACGTCCGGCGCCGGCTGGACGCCTCCCCCGAGGACCTGCGCTACGGCCCGGCCGTCGTGCTGCACGCGGTGATGGACTCGGTGGTGGACAGCTACCTGCGCATCGACGCCGAGCTGCAGCAGGACCTCGACGAGATCGAGGCCGACGTCTTCGACACCCGGACGCTGGCCGACGCCACCCGCATCTACGCGCTCAAGCGGGAGGTGCTGGAGGTGCGCCGGGCGGTCGTCCCGCTGCTGGACGCCGCGCACCGCCTCGTGCAGGCCCCGGTGCCGAACATCCCGCCGGCGGCCCGGCCGTTCTTCCGGGACGTCGCCGACCACCTGCTGCGGACCGTGGACCACGTGGAGTCCTACGACCGGCTGCTGACCGACGTCCTGTCCGCCCACCTGGCGCAGGTGACGGTCCGGCAGAACGAGGACATGCGGAAGATCTCCGCGTGGGTGGCGATCGCCGCCGTCCCCACCGCGATCGCCGGCATCTACGGGATGAACTTCGCGTACATGCCGGAGCTGGAGTGGCGTCTCGGCTACCCGCTCGTGCTCGGGGTGATGGCGGCCACGTGCGTCTCGCTGTACCGGGCGTTCAAGCGGTCCGGCTGGCTGTAGCGCTGCGGCGCAGTCACCGGGCGGACAGGACGCCGAACCCGAGCAACCCGTACACGGCGAGGGCGAGCAGCACGCGGTAGGCGACGAACGGCTGGAAGCTGCGCGTGGTGATGAAGCGCATGAACCACGCGATCACCGCGTACCCGACCCCGAACGCGACCAGGGTGGCGATCGCCGTGGGCACGACCGGCTGGCCCTCGTCACCGGCGGTGGCGAGCTGGTAGAAGCCCGAGCCCATGACGGCGGGGATCGCGAGCAGGAACGAGTAGCGCGCCGCGGCCGCGCGCGTGTAGCCCATCAGCAGGCCGGCGGTGATCGTGCCGCCGGACCGGGAGACGCCGGGGATCAGCGCGAGGGACTGGGCCAGACCGAAGACGATGCCGTGCTTCCACGTCAGTTGGTCCAGGGTGCGGCGCGAGCGTGCGGTCCGGTCGGCGAAGCCGAGGACGAGCGCGAACACCCACAGCGTCGTCGCGACCAGCCACAGGTTGCGGAACGTGTTCTCGATCGCCTCCTCGAAGAGCAGCCCGAGCACGACGATCGGCACCGAGCCGACGATGACGAGCCAGCCCATCCGCGCGTCCGGGTCGTCCCGCGGCACGGTGCCGCGCAGGGAGCCGGCCCAGTGCCGGACGATCCGGACGATGTCGCGCCAGAAGTACAGGAGCACGGCGGTCTCCGTGCCGAGCTGGCTGATCGCGGTGAACGCGGCGCCGGGGTCGCCGGTGCCCATCAGGTCCCCGACGATCCGCAGGTGGGCGCTGGAGGAGATCGGCAGGAACTCGGTGAGGCCCTGGACCAGCCCGAGCACGACCGCGTCGAACCACCCCAGCGCGCTGTCGCCGGCGCTCACCCGGCCAGCCCCGCCGCCTCGACGGCGTCGGCGACGGTCCGCAACGTGGCCTTCCTCGTCTCGAGGTCACCGGCGAACGCGGCCACGGACAGCGTGGTGACCCCGGACTCGGCGAACGCGGCGAGGCGGTCCCGGATCCGGTCCGGTGGACCGAGCAGGCACGTCGCGTCGACGAACTCCCACGGCACCGCCATCGCCGCCTCGCGGTGCTTGCGCGCCAGGAAGAGGTCCTGCACCTGCGCGGCCTGCTCCTCGAAGCCCATCCGGCAGGCCAGCTGGTTGTAGAAGTTCTTCTCCCGGCTGCCCATCCCGCCGATGTACAGCGCGCAGTAGGCCCGGACCGGCATCGCCGCCCGCTCCAGGTCGTCGTCCACCACGACCGGGACGGTCGGCACGACGTCGAAGCCGGCCAGCGGGTTCTCCTGCGTGCCGCGGCCGGCGGCGCGGGCGCCGGCGGCCAGGTGCTCCAGCGAGCCGGGCGCGTGCTCCGGGCTGTAGAAGATGGCCAGCCAGCCGTCGGCGATCTCGCCGGCGAGCTCGAGGTTCTTCGGCCCGACCGCGGCCAGGTACAGCGGGATGTGCTCGCGGACGGGGTGCACGGTGAGCTTGAGGGCCTTGCCGGGCCCGTCGGGCAGCGGGAGGGTGATGTGCTTGCCCGAGTACCGCACGGTCTGCCGCGCCAGCGCCATCCGGACGACGTCCACGTACTCGCGGGTGCGGGCCAGCGGCCGGTCGAACCGCACCCCGTGCCAGCCCTCGGAGACCTGGGGCCCGGAGACGCCGAGCCCGAGCCGGAACCGCCCGCCGGACAGCGTGTCGAGCGTGGCGGCCGTCATCGCGGTCATCGCGGCGCTGCGAGCGGGGATCTGCATGACGGCGCTGCCGACGTCGATGCGCTCGGTCTGGGCGGCGACCCACGCCAGCACCGTGGGGACGTCCGAGCCGTAGGCCTCGGCCGCCCAGCAGACGTCGTAGCCGATCCGGTCGGCCTCTCGCGCCAGAGCCAGGTTCTCCGCGTCGTTGCCCGCGCCCCAGTAGCCGAGGTTGAGTCCGAGCCGCATGGGCACCGCAGCGTAGCCGCGCGGCGGGTCCCGGCCGTGGGCGGCCCGGGCGCCACTAGCCTGCGCGTCCATGGAGCAGCGCCTACTGGGTCGCTCCGGGCTGCGCGTCTCCCGGCTCGGCCTCGGCACCCTGACCTGGGGCCGGGACACCGACGAGCACGAG
Organism: Actinomycetota bacterium; assembly: GCA_049325235.1. Lineage (GTDB taxonomy): Bacteria > Actinomycetota > Actinomycetes > Actinomycetales > SCSIO-59966 > SCSIO-59966. Next base: position 3,543 of record JBMOMI010000235.1, read on the forward strand.
GCCGCCGACCAGCTGCGCTCGTTCGTGGACGCCGGTGGCACCCTCGTCGACACCGCCGCGAGCTACGCCGGCGGCGCCTCGGAGGAGCTGCTGGGCGCCCTGCTCGGCGACGTCGTCCCCCGCGAGGAGGTCGTCCTGGTCACCAAGGCGGGCCTGCGCCCCGGCACCAGCCAGGTCGACGCCAGCGCGCGCAACCTGCTGCGGCGGCTCGACGAGTCGCTGGCCCGGCTGCGGACCGACCACCTGGACCTGTGGCTGGTGCACGCCTGGGATCCGCAGGTACCGCTGGAGGAGACGCTCGCGGCGCTGCGGCTGGCCGTGTCGTCCGGCCGGGCCCGGTACGTCGGCGTGTCGAGCTACTCGGGGTGGCAGCTGGCGCGCGCGGCGACGCTGTCCGCGGCCGCCGGCGCGCCACTGGTCGCCGACCAGGTCGAGTACTCGCTGCTGCAGCGGTCCGCCGAGGCCGAGGTGATCCCTGCCGCCGGGCACGTCGGCGCCGGGGTGGTGGCGTGGGCCCCGCTGGGTCGGGGCGCGCTCACCGGGAAGTACCGGCACGGCACCCCGGCGGACTCCCGTGCGGCGTCCCCGCACCTGGCCGCGTACGTCAACCCCTACCTGGACGCCGACGGGCGGCGCGTCGTGGAGGCCGTGGCCACCGCGGCCGACGGCCTCGGGTGCGCGCCGCTCGAGGTGGCGCTGGCCTGGGCGCGGGACGCCCCGGGCATCGCCTCGGCGGTGGTCGGCGCGCGGACCGCAGCGCAGCTGCGCGGCTCCCTGGCCGCCGAGGAGCTCACCCTGCCGGAGGAGATCCGTCAGGCCCTGGACGACGTCTCGGCGGCCTGACCGTCCTCGTCCGGGTCCACCTCGGGCAGGTCGTCCTCGTCGTCGTCGAACAGGTCCTCCTCGTCGACGTCGACCACGTCGTCGTCCTCGTCGTCCAGGTCGTCGTCCTCGCGCTCGTCCTCCTGGTCGTCGTAGAGCACGAACGGCGTCACCTCGTCGTAGGCGTCGTACAGCGCCTCGTCGTAGGCCTCGAAGGCCTCGGCCAGCGCCCGGTAGGCGCGCTCCACCTGCGGGTCCATCTCCCCGCGGCGCTGCTGCGCGGCGTCGAGGTGGGCCTCGAGAGCGGCCACCAGGGCGTCGAGGGCGGCACGCGCGTCGCTCGTCATGCGCACGACGGTAGCGGTCCGGGGCCACAATGGCGGCGATGGACGAGGACCTCGCAGATCCGTACCGGTACCGGGGCCCCCGCTCGCGGGGCGCCGGTACCGAGTACGAGTACCGCGTGCTCACCCTGCCTCGGGGGACCACCCGCAGCGAGGCCCGTCAGCTGCTCACCGATCACGCCGAGTACGGGCGCTGGGAGCTGGCACGCGTGCGGCTGTACATCGGCGGGGCACGCAAGGTGTGGCTGCGACGGCGCATCCTGCGGGTCCGGCGCCTCCCCGCGCCGTGACGTCGGGCCCCGGCGCCGTGGCCGAGCAGGTCCGGCGGCTGCCGGGTCAGCCGCGGCGCAGCCCCAGCCGGTAGAGCAGGCCGCCGCCGGCGGTGACCAGCAGGCCCGTGGCGGCGAGGACGCCGAGCGGCCCGCCGGTGTACGGCAGCCGCCCGGAGTCGACGCCCGACGGCACGCGGCTGGCCGCGTCGCCGCCGGCACCACTGCCGTCGCCGCCGCCGCTGCCGCCGCTGCCGCCGGCGGGGACCGCCGGGCAGGGCACGACCAGGTCGCGCAGGGGCAGCCCGGCCTCGGTCAGCGCGTCGACCACGTTCTCGTCGAGGACGACGACGTCGGCGGCGACCGGGTCGTCGGCGTCGGCGTCGAGCCGCAGGCACACCGAGCCGGCGTCCCCGCCGTCCAGGTCGACGGTGAGGCCGTTGTCGACGGTCCGGGCTCCGTCGGGGCACTCGGCGACCAGCTCGGCCAGCGCCGGCTCGGCCTCCCGGAGCTGGCCGAAGACGTCCTCGTCGAGGACGACGAGGTCGGCCTCCGCCGGTGCCGACCCGCCGGGCACGCGCAGGCACACCACCGCCCCGAGCTCCTCGGAGGCGGCGTGCACCTCGGCGGAGCCCTCGCCGGCGGCAGGGTCCTCGGCCGCGGCCGGGTCCTGGACGGCGGGCGCCTCCTCCTGCTGCTGCGGCTCGGGCGCCGGCTGCCCGGTGGGACCCCCGGAGGCCGACGCCGA
>JBMOMI010000236.1:0-5655 GCA_049325235.1 Actinomycetota bacterium
GAGACGGGTTGCGACGGTGTGGTCGTGGGCCGCGGCTGCCTCGGACGGCCTTGGCTGTTCGCGGACCTGGCTGCGGCGTTCGCCGGCCGCCCCGAACGTGTGCGCCCGGGCCTGGGGGCGGTGGCGGCCACGCTGCGCCGTCACGCTCATCTGCTCGCGGACCACTACGCCGACGAGGTCAAGGCATGCCGTGACATCCGCAAGCACATCGCCTGGTACCTCAAGGGATTCGTGGTCGGGCAGCGGTTGCGAGCGAGCCTCGGGCTCGTGGAGTCCCTGGAGCAGCTGGACGCGCTGCTCGCCGAGCTGGACGCCGACCAGCCCTGGCCGGGCGAGCCGGCCGAGGGGCCACGCGGGCGGACCGCCGCGGCCAAGCGGGTCGCCCTGCCCGACGGATGGCTGGACGACCGGGAGCTGACCGGCGCCGCCGCCGACGCGGTTCGCCAGGCTGAGCTGTCGGTCAGTGGCGGATAGCCTGCGCCTCGGATCGTCGACGAGAGGAGCTCGATGCGGGCCCTGGGCACCCTGGTGACGCGACTGGTCACGGCGGTCGTGGTCCTGGCCGTCGTGGGTCTCCTCGTGATCGCCGGTCGGGTTGTGCTCACGGCGCGGGACGACGACCGCCGCGCCAGCGACGCGATCGTCGTCCTCGGGGCGGCGCAGTACGACGGCGAGCCGCAGCCGTACCTGACCGCCCGGCTCGAGCACGCCCTGGAGCTGTACGAGGACGACGTCGCGCCGCACGTCATCACGGTCGGCGGCTCGCAGCCGGGCGACCGGTTCAGCGAGGCGGAGGCAGGCAAGCAGTGGCTCGTCGACCGCGGCGTCCCCGCCGACGACGTGGTCGCCGTCTCCAAGGGCGGCAACACCCTCGCCAGCATGAGTGCCGTTGCCGTGACGATGCGCGAGAACGGCTGGGGGAGTGCGGTTGTCGTGACGGACCCGTGGCACTCCTTGCGTGCTACCGAGATGCTGCGTCAGCAGGGCCGTGAGGCGTTCGCCTCCCCGACGCGCACCGGCCCGTCGAACGACGGTGTCGGTGCTGCTGTCCCCTACACCGCGCGGGAGACGCTCGCCTACGCCTACTGGTTGTGGCAGCGCGCCACGACGTGACAACCGCCTACGGTCCGCGCGACCACGAGCGCTTCGCGCCCGAGCCGCCGAAACGCGCGGCGCGTGCGCACTTCGCGCGCGACCGGGCGCGGGTGCTGCACTCCTCCGCGCTGCGGCGGCTGGGCGCCAAGACGCAGGTGGTGGGGCCGGGCACCGACGACTTCGCGCGGACCCGGTTGACGCACAGCCTTGAGGTGGCGCAGGTCGGTCGCGAGCTGGCGGCCTCGCTGGGGTGCGACCCGGACGTCGTCGACACGGCCTGCCTCGCGCACGACCTGGGCCATCCCCCGTTCGGCCACAACGGGGAACGGGCGCTCGCCGAGGTGGCCGCCCACATCGGCGGCTTCGAGGGCAACGCGCAGACCCTGCGCCTGCTGACCCGGCTCGAACCGAAGGTGGTGGACGTCCGCAGCGGGCGCCCGGCCGGCCTGAACCTCACGCGCGCCAGCCTGGACGCCGCCACCAAGTACCCCTGGCCGCGCGGCGGGCACCCGCAGGGCGGGGAGAAGTTCGGCGTGTACGCCGAGGACGACGAGGTCTTCGCGTGGCTGCGCGACGGCGCGCCGCCGGGCCGCCGCTGCGTCGAGGCGCAGGTGATGGACCTGTCGGACGACATCGCGTACTCCGTGCACGACGTGGAGGACGCGGTCGTCTCCGGGCGGCTCGACCCGGCGGTGCTGCGCGACCGGGCGCACGTCGACCGGGTCGCGGACCTCACCCGGCGCTGGTACCTGCCGGCGGCTGAGCACGACGAGCTCACCGACGCGCTGGCGCGGCTTCAGGCCACCCCCTACTGGGTGGGCGAGTTCGACGGCGGGCGGCGTGGCCTCGCTGCGCTGAAGGACATGACCAGCCAGCTGATCGGGCGGTTCTGCGCCGCCGCGGAGCACGCCACGCGCGAGGTCGCCGGGCCCGGCCGGCTGACCCGTTACGCGGCCGACGTGACGGTCCCGGCGGCCACGCTGGCCGAGATCGCCGTGCTCAAGGGTGTCGCGGCTGTGTACGTGATGACGGCCGAGGACCGCCAGCCGGCCTACGAGCGCCAGCGGGACGTCGTCCACGCCCTGGTGCGCGCGCTGCTCGACCGGGCCCCCGGCGCACTCGAACCGGCCTACGCGGCCGACTGGGACGACGCGGCGGACGACGGTGCTCGCCTCCGGGTGGTCGTCGACCAGGTGGCGGCCCTCACCGACGCCAGCGCGGTCACCTGGCACGACCGGCTCGTGGCGCGCGGCTGACCCCGACGGCTCGCCTCTGTCCGGGCCGGGTGCGAGAGTGTCGTCATGGCGAGGCTGACGTACGTGCTCGTGGGAGGAGGGCTGACGTCCGCGCGCGCCGCCGAGGCGCTGCGGCAGGCCGGCAGCGACGACGACATCATGCTCGTGGGCGAGGAGAGCCACCTGCCCTACGAGCGGCCCGACCTGTCGAAGGGGTTCCTGGCCGGCAAGCGCCAGCGCCGCGAGCTCGACACGCTCGACGCGGACTGGTACGCCGAGCACGACGTCGAGCTGCGCCTGGGAGTGACGGCCACGCACCTCGACCCGGCCGCGCGCCGCGTGCGGCTGTCCGACGGCGGGTTCGTCGAGTACGACCGGCTGCTGCTTGCCACCGGCAGCGCCCCGACGCGGCTCGGGGTGGAAGGCGGAGACCTCGCCGGCGTCCACTACCTGCGCACGGTCGACCACAGCGAACGGCTGAAGCAGGTGCTGGCCGACGGTGGGCCGCTCGTCGTCGTCGGCGCGGGCTGGATCGGGATGGAGGTGGCCGCCGTGGCGCGCGAGCACGGGCTCGACGTCACGGTGGTCGAGCCGGCACCGACGCCGCTGAACCGCGTGCTCGGCGACGAGCTGGGTCGCTGGTTCGCCGACCTGCACCGCGGCCACGGCGTCGACGTCCGCACCGGGACGTCGGTCGCCAGGCTGCGCGGGGACGGCCGGGTCAAGGAGGTGGTCACCGACTCCGGCGAGGCCCTCCCGGCCCGGGCGGTGCTCGTCGCGATCGGTGTCGGTCCCCGCACGGAGCTCGCGGTGGGGGCGCGGCTGGAGGTGTCCGACGGCGTGGTGACCGACGGAAGGCTCCGGACGTCGGACCCGTACGTGTGGGCGGCCGGGGACGTCGCGAGCGTGGACAACGCGTGGGCCGGGCGCCGGCTGCGTGTGGAGCACTGGGCCAACGCCAACGACCAGGGGTCGTTCGTCGGCCGGTCCATGGTCGGTGCGGGCGAGGAGTGGGCGCGCCCCCCGTTCTTCTTCACCGACCAGTACGACGCGGGGATGGAGTACTGGGGGTGGGTCGACCCGACCGCGGCGACCCTGGTCGTCCGGGGGAAGCCCGCGGACGGCGCGTTCGCCGCCGCCTACCTCGTGGTCGGCGCCGTCCACGCCGCCCTGCACGTGAACCGCTGGGACGACGGGCCGGCGCTCAAGGCGCTCGTCGAGCGCAAGGCCGTCGTCGACCCCGAGCGGTTCGCCGATCCCGGTGAGCCCCTGCCGGAGGGGGAGCGACCGGTCAGCCGCTGACCGGCGTCCCGGTCTCCGACGGCGCCGGCTGCGACGGCTGCGGGACCTGGGCCGCCGGGGCCGCCACCCCGAGTTGCTCCATGATCGTCATCCGGTCGTAGTACAGGCGACCGCTGACGATCTTCCCGGCGTCGTCGAACCGCAGGACCTCGCAGTACTGCGTGTCCAGCCGGCGGCCGGTGGCGGGCATGCCGGCGAAAGTGCCGTCGTGCGTGCCGGTGGCGTGGAAGAGGCACACCGACGCGTGGTCGCCCTCGATGAACTCGGCGTCGTCCAGCTCGACGCGGGCGTCGCTGAACCCGTCGATCCAGGACCGGAGGAAGGGGAGCCACGTGTCGAAGCCCTCGAACGTGGTCCCCGACGCGCAGTCCGTGTAGCGGAAGCCGGCAGCGACGTGCTCGCGCTGGGCCTCCAGGTCGCGGGCGTTGAACAGCTCGTAGCCGAGCCGGTGGGTGTCGGCGTAGGACATGGTGGGCCTTCCTGGAGCGGGGTTCCCCCGCACTCGTCATCGTGCGCCGACAGGCCGGGGCGGGTCCATGCCGCGTCCTCGCCATTCACTCTGCGTGAGGTGCCTACACTCGCGGCGTGGCAGGGCGGATCCGGCGCGAGGACATCGATGCCGTCCGCGAGCGCATCAAGATCGAGGACGTCGTCGGCGAGCACGTCACGCTCAAGCCGGGCGGCGTCGGGTCGCTCAAGGGCCTGTGCCCGTTCCACGACGAGCGGACGCCGTCGTTCCACGTGCGCCCCCAGGTGGGCCTGTGGCACTGCTTCGGCTGCGGCGAGGGCGGCGACGTCTTCTCCTTCCTGCAGAAGGTGGACCACCAGTCGTTCACCGAGGTCGTCGAACGGCTGGCCGCCCAGGCCGGGGTCACGGTGCGGTACGAGGACGGCGTGGGCCCGCGCCCGCAGGACGTCGGGCGGCGACAGAGGCTGCTCGACGCGCACGCGGTCGCGGCGGAGTTCTTCGCCGAGCAGCTCGCCTCGCCGTCCGCGCGGGTGGCGCGCGAGTTCCTGGCGGCCCGAGGGTTCGACCGCGCAGCGGCCGAGCACTTCGGGGTCGGCTTCGCGCCGTCCGGCTGGGACTCCTTGGTCGGGCACCTGCGGGGCCGGGGCTTCCGGGACGACGAGCTCGTGACGGGGGGGCTGGCACGCCGCGGCAACCGCGGCGCCTACGACTCCTTCCGCGGGCGGCTGGTGTGGCCGATCCGCGACGTCACCGGGGCGGTGATCGGCTTCGGCGCCCGCCGACTGCTGGACGACGACTCCGGGCCGAAGTACCTCAACACGCCGGAGACGCCGATCTACCACAAGTCGCAGGTGCTGTACGGGCTCGACCTCGCCAAACGCGAGATCGCCCGCCGCCAGCAGGTGGTCGTGGTCGAGGGGTACACCGACGTGATGGCGTGCCACCTGGCCGGCGTCCCGACGGCGGTGGCCACCTGCGGCACGGCGTTCGGCGCGGACCACATCAAGATCGTGCGGCGGCTGCTGGCGGACGACGACGCCCGCCACGGCGAGGTGGTGTTCACCTTCGACGGCGACGAGGCCGGGCAGAAGGCGGCGCTGAAGGCGTTCGCGGAGGACCAGAAGTTCGTGGCCCAGACCTACGTCGCCGTCGGCCCGGACGGGATGGACCCGTGCGACCTGCGCCTGGCCCGCGGCGACGACGCCGTCGCCGAGCTGGTGCGCTCCCGGCAACCGTTGTTCGAGTTCGCCATCCGCTCGAGCCTTCGCCGTTTCGACCTCGACACCGCCGAGGGGCGCGTGCAGGCGCTGCGGGCGGCCGCACCGGTCGTGGCCGGCATCCGCGACCCGTCGTTGCGCCCGGAGTACGCCCGGATGCTCGCCGGCTGGCTGGGCATGGACGTCGAACCGGTGCGCCGCGCGGTGGCCGCGGCCGGGCGGCAGGGGGCCGCGGCGCCTGGGCGTCCGACGGGGGCGCCGGGCGGTTCCGCGGAACCGCCTGTCACGCCGTCCCTGCCCCGTCCCGACCTGCGCGACCCGGTGGTGCGGGCGGAGC
>JBMOMI010000237.1:0-5626 GCA_049325235.1 Actinomycetota bacterium
TGAGAAGGTTTCACTTACGAGGTGCTCCTCTTGAGCGGTGGGATGTGGACGTCGCAATCGACATCCTCCCTGCTCAAGAGGGCATCCTCGTTCTACGCCACGCTCATCCCGCCACACCTGACCGGTGGATCAGGGCTGAGGATGACGGTGGCGTGGACCACGACCCGCTGGCGGAGGTGCCGCGGCTCACCGGCACCAAGGAGCCGGGCGCGCCCCTCAGTGGCTTGGAAGTGCTGGACAGGGACGCACGCGACCGGCTGGGGACTCAGGCGGGACGACCGAAGGTCTCGAACCGAACTGCCAGGCGGTCCCGGTCCGGCCAGTCCGAGACCCGTTTCGGCAGCTCCAGTCGCTTGCCATGCATCGCCTGGATGCCGTGCCGGAGCATCGGCCCGTCCACCTCTTCGAGGAGCTCGCGGTCGATGTGCACGGTGTAGTCAGGAGAGATGCCGAGGAGCCGGGCGTCGTAGGCGCTGTGGTGGATCTTGCAGAGGCTCAGGCCGTTGGTCACGACGGGCAGGCCATCGGCGTCGGTGTCGGCCGTGATGTGCGCAGCGTCCAGCAGCTCGCCGTGCCGAAGTGAGCAGATGGTGCACCGAGTTGCGTATGCACGGATCACACGCCCGCGGAACTCCGGTTGGTGGAGTCGTTGCCGTACAACGCGCTCCGCATACCTTCGCTGGTCCTCGGTCCACTCAGCGGGCTTCGGCAGGAACCGCAGACTCTCGTCCAGCGCGAAGGTGAACTGCCGCGCAGCTACGTCGTCGTCGACGACGTACACGGGGAACACCGGCACGTAGACGCCAGTCGCGATCTTCCGGAGCAGGATGAGCGGCAGGCCGTACTCCGCGGCGCGTCGAAGCTTCGTGTTGTCCCCGGCGGTGGAGCCAGCGCGGTAGTCGTAACGGAACAGGCCGCCTTCGATGTCGCGATCGGCGTAGGGGCCGTCCGGCGAGCTGACGACGGACAGCGTTGCCACGAGGTCGCGTGGGTTCCAGATGCCCTTGGACGTATCGATGAGTCGGCGCGTGCTACCAGGGAGCTCGAAGTTGCTGAGCTCCTGCCGCGTCACGAAGCCGCCGTTGTGCGCGGTGCGCTCCGCCAGCCGGTCCATGATCAACTGACGGAGCAGGCGCTCCTCGGCGACGGAGTCCACACCGGTCAGCTTGCCACGCGGTGGCCGCAGCAGAGAGCACCGTGCCAGCCCATCACCCAGGCGGCGGTGTGTCACCGTCGCACTGCCGTCGGTTGTCGGTCCCACCGGGCAGACTGTCGACCACAAGAACGGGGGAGGAGTGTCCGTGAGTGGTCCGCGCTGCGTTCCCGAGCAGCCGCAGTTCACCACGTCGACCGAGCGCGACGTGTGGGAGCGCCTGCGCCGCACTCTCGGACCGGACGACGTCCTGATCTCCAACGTGCGAGTCACCACGCGCACGAAGGACCACGAGCTCGATCTCCTCGTCGTCATGCCAGGCGCAGGCGCCGTCGTCCTCGAGGTCAAGGGCAGCAGCGTCTGGCACGACGGTGTGGAGTGGAAGCAGGTTCGGCAGGGCCGGGACCAGACCATCCGCCCGGTCGACCAGGCTCGGGACGGGAGGTACGCCGTCCGGGAGTACGTCGAACGCGACCCACGCTGGCGCGAGGGTCAGGGCACCCGCATCCGGTGGGGTCACTCCGTCGTGCTGCCGCACACGACGCTGCCGGACGACTTCGCCGCACCGGACGCACCTCGCTGGTCGATCGTCGACCGCACCCAGCTCGACAACCTCGTGCCGCTGCTGCGCGACCTGCTGCACCGCCAGGAGACGGCGAACCGCCCGCCTGACACGACGGACGCCGACCTCATCGTCGAGATCCTCCGCGGTCGCGGGCTGCCGCAGAGAGACGTCGTCGCCATCGCCCGCGAACGCGACGACGTCGCGGACCGGCTCACGCAGGAGCAGGCCGTCATCCTCGGTGCGATCCAGCTGCTCCGGCGAGTCGAGGTGCGCGGCGGCGCCGGCAGCGGCAAGACCTGGCTCGCGGTCGAGCAGGCGCGGCGACTGCAGAAGTCGGGTCAGCGGGTGGCGCTCCTGTGCTACTCCCGCGGCCTGGCGGCCTACCTCACCCGGCAGGTCGAGACGTTCAGCCGCAAGGAACGGCCCTCCTACGTCGGCACGTACCACGGGCTCGGGCTGGCCTGGGGTGCCGAAGAGGGCAACGAGAACGACAGCGACTACTACGAGAACCGGCTGCCGGCGCAGATGCTCACGCTGGCGCGCGAGCTCGCCGACGGCCAACGGTTCGACGCTGTCGTCGTCGACGAGGCACAGGACTTCGCCGACTCGTGGTGGCAGCCGGTGCTCGCCGCGCTGAAGGACGAGGAGAGCGGCGGGCTGTTCGTCTTCAGCGACGAGGGGCAGCGCGTCTTCGCTCGCTACGGGGCGCCGCCGGTGCCCCTTGTCCCTCTGTTGCTGGACACCAACATGCGCAACACCCGGCCCATCGCCGACGCGTTCCACCCGCTCGCCCCGATGAAGATGCGGCTCGTCGGCGGCGACGGTCCGGCCGTGCGGTTCGTCGCCTGCGCCAGTGACGAGGCGCTCACCGTCGCGGACGACGAAGTGGACTCCCTGCTCGAGGCCGGCTGGCGACCCGAGGACATCGCGCTGTTGACCATCGGCAGCCGCCACCCGGAGCAGGCAGCGCGGCAGGCGCGAGGCCAGGACGGCTACTGGGACACCTTCTGGGACGTCGACCAGGTCTTCTACGGCCACGTGCTGGGATTCAAGGGCCTCGAGCGACGTGCCGTCGTGCTCGCGGTCAACGAGGCAGCCGGGCGCGACCGCTTCCGGGAGCGCCTCTACGTCGGGCTGTCACGGGCTCGCGACCAGCTCGTGGTCTGCGGCGACCCCAACGTCCTCCGTGACGCGGCGCCCGAGGTGGCGCGACGACTCGATCTCTAGTCGGTCACCGCGTGACGCGGACGACTGCTCCATCGTGCTCGCAGATCCGGTGGCGCGTTGCGCTCAAGGCGGAGTCCCCCGCCGCCGAAGCCCACGGGACAGCGGTCGACGACGGAGGTGTGTCATGTCCGCACCGGGGGACGACCTGTCCTTCTACACCGACCGGTCCGGCGGCCCATCGCCGGCGTCGCAGCGGCAGCCCATGCCGTACGCCGTACCCTCGCAGCAGGCGATGTACGGCCAGCAGGCCGCCGCGCTGGCGATTCTCGGCAAGAAGTCCGCCGGGCTCGCTGCGGTGCTCTCGATCCTGCTCGTCGGCGCGGGTCAGATGTACTGCGGCAGGGTGGGGCGAGGGCTTGCTTTCCTCGGTGCGTACGTGCTCAGCGCAGTGCTCGCCGTCGTCCTCATAGGACTACTGCTCCTGCCGGTCGTCTTCATCTGGGCGCTCGTCGACGCAGTTGCGCTCGCCAACCGGCACAACGCCGAGCTGGCACACCGGCTGTCCCTCGGCGGGTTCAGGTAGCCGATGTCGGCTACGGGGGCAGCGGGGGCGGGCGCCGAGGACATGGCGCGCCGAGCGGCGGCTCGGGAAGCCGAGCTCGAAGCGCAGCTCGCCAAGGCGCGGCAGGTGCGTGCGAGCTGGGAGGCCGGCGCGGCCGGGGAGCGAGCGGTCGCCGCCGTACTCGAGGGCCTGGGCGCTCACGGCTGGCGCGTCATCCACGACGTCCACTGGCCTGGACGTCCGCTGGCGAACCTGGACCACGTCGCGGTCGGCCCCGGCGGCATCGTCGTCATCGACGCTAAGAACTGGACGGGAACGGTCACAGTGCGGGACGGCGTCCTGCGGCAGAACGGCTACCGGCGTGATCAGGTGGCCGCGAACGCCTGCAGCTCGGCCGGAGCCGTGACGGCCATGGTGGCACCGCAGCACCGGGCTGCGGTGCGGGCCGCGGTCTGCATGGTCCAGCAGTCGTTCGACCCCCAGGTGCTGCCGCCGGGAGCGTTGCTCGTGGGGCTCTATCAGCTCGGCGCGTGGCTCCGGTCGTTGCCGGTGGTCCTGCAGCCGAACGAGATCGCCGTCATCCACGAGTACCTGCGCACCGAACTCGGCGGACCCCGCAGCCCGCAGCTGGCGACGACGGCCGACCTCCCACGTCAGCCCGCGCGAGCCGTCGAGCCATCGGCGCGTGCTCGGCAGCGGGCTCCACGCCGGCGCCCGCCGACGTCCACGGCGTCCGCACGCAGCCGAACACGCACGTCGTCGCGTCGTTCGCGGAGGTCTGGTGAGGACGGTTTCAAGGTGGTCGTCGCGATCGTCGTCATCCTCATGTCGTTCTTCTGGCTGAAGAACGTCAGCAGCTCGGTCCCGGATCCGGCGCCGACGTCGCCACCTCCCGCGGTCGCACCGGTCGACTCCGGCACCTCGCCGTAGGCCGTCTACGTCGTCCGTCACGCCGCAGTAAGGGCATGGCGCAGGGCGTGAGCCCTGATCAGCGGTCCGGCCCGGCTCTTACCCCCGCGCCTGCCCGGTGACCTCCCGCACCAGCAGCGCGACGCGCAGGGCGAGTGCGGAGTCCGGATCGTCCAGCGAAACGCCGAGCACGCGCTCGATCGTCGCGAGCCGCGCGTACAGCGTGGGCCGGCTGAGGTTCGCCGCCCGCGCGGCCGCGGTCTTGTCGCCGCCGGACGCCAGGTACTGCGCGAGCGTGCCGACCAGGTCGGTGCCGCGCTCGGCGTCGTGCGCCAGGAGCCGGCCGAGCTCGGCCTCGGCGAACGCCAGTACGCGAGGGTCGCCGCCGAGCAGCGCGACCAGCCCCCGCAGCCGGACGTCGCGGCTGCGGTAGATCTCCCGCGGCCGGGTCGCTCGCAGCGCGACGCCCTGCTCGGCCACCCGGCCGGCCTCGCGCAGGCAGGCGCCGGCGTCTTCGAGCCGTGACGTCTCGCCGCCGACGCCGACGGCGTACTCGTCCGCCCAGTCGCTCGCCGTCAGACGGGCGCGCAGCGCCGCGCCGAATCGCTCCACCGCCCGGTCGGTGCTGCGCCCGGTCGGCACGGCGGCGAGCAGCAGCACGTGGCCGGGTCCGAGCGGAGACCCGACCGCGGCGAGGCCCGCCTGCGTGCAGGCCGCGACGACCGCCGCGTGCAGCGACCGGTCCCGCTCCTGCGCCGCGATCGGCTCCAGCGGCGCGGCGGGCGGTGAGTGCACCGCGACGGCGACGAACGTCTGCCGCGACGTGGGCAGGCCGAGCCCCTCCACCCGGGCCCGCAGCCCCCGCACGTCGGACGCCCCACTGCTCGTCAGCTCGGTCAGCAGACCGCGGTGCGCCTGCTGCACGAGGCCGGCGCGGTCGCGCTCCAGCAGGCGGTTGATCGCCAGCGCGTCAGCGGCGCGCTCGACGAGCATGCGCAGCCTCGCGTCGTCCCCGGCCAGCGGCAGGACGAGGCGGCCCCAGCTTTCGTGCGGCGGCCCCGCGGGCGTGACCAGCCATCCCTCGGGTCCGACCACGCCGGTGGACGACGTCGGGCCGGCAAGGCGCGAGCGGGCCTCCCAGCCCTCGAGCAGGTCGGCGACCTGCGCCGGCTCGGCGGCGTAGGCGACGACGCGGTGCGAGGGGTCCTCGAGGACGGCGGGGACGCCGGCCAGCTCGGCGAGCAGGTCGAGGATCTGCTGCACCGACGCA
>JBMOMI010000238.1:0-5582 GCA_049325235.1 Actinomycetota bacterium
CCGAGGAGGCGCCGGTGTCACCGGAGACGGCGTTGCCGGCGGCGATGGCCTCGGCCTCACCGGAGCTGCCGCCCTCGGCCGAGCCGCGGACCGCGCCGGAAGCGCCGGTCAGCACCATGATCGCGATGCCGCCGGTGCCGCCACCGCCGCGCGCCGTGCCGGTGTTGCCGGACGTCACGTACGCGTCGCCGGTGTTGCCGCTCTCGCCGTAGACGGCCGCCGAGCCGCCGGGACCGGTGGTCGCGGTGGCGTTCGGGTTGCTGGTCGCGTCGCCGGTGTCCCCGGAGCGCGAGTTCGCACCGGTGCGAGTGACCGAGTCACCGGACGTCGCGGTGGACGACGACGTCGAGTTCGTCGTGGCGTCGCCGGAGGCCGAGCCGCTGCCGCCGGGGGCGGTGTTGGCCGCGGCGTCCGAGCTGGACGTCGAGGTGGCGTTGCCGGTGTTGCCGCCGGTGCCGGTGGCGCTGGAGGTGGAGCTCCCCGAGCTGCCGGAGGTGGCGTTGCCGCTCGCGCCGCTCGTGGCGCTGCCGGACGAGCCGCCGGTGGAGGAGCCGCTGACGGAGCCGGAGTCGCCGGTCGTCACGTCGACGACCACGCCCCCGGTGCCCCCGCCGTCCCCGCCGCCGGTGCCGCCGGACGCCCCGCCGGTGCCGGCGGAGCCCGCCGTCCCGGAGCTGGACGTCGCGGAGCCGCCGGCGCTGGCGTCCCCGGTGGAGCCGGTCGAGGAGTTCGAGCCGGTGGTCGTCGTGGACGACCCGGTGCTCGACCCCGAGGTGGAACCGGAGGAGGCGGCGGAGTCACCGCTCGAGGACCCGCCCCCCTCCGTGCTCGTCGCCACGACGCTGGAGGACGTCGCCGGTGGCGGGTCCTCCGTCTGCTGCGCCAGCAGGGCGGCGAGCGCGATGTTGTCCAAGAACGGCGTCATGGCCGCTCTCCCCTTTCGTCGGCGCGACGGATCGCGCGGTAGATGGACTCCCGAGGCCCGGCCGCGACGGCCGCGGCCGCGCGTCGCTGGGCCCGCCGCACCCGACGCCGCCGGTAGGCCACCACCGAGACGCTCGTCAGAGCGATCAGTGGCAGCACCGCCGCGGCGAGCACGACGAGGAGGCCCGGGTCGGACCGGGCCGGTTGTGCATCCGCGCGCCGGCCGCCGAGCAGGTCGGTGGCCAGCGCAACCCGCTCGCGCGGCCCGGAGTCGGTGCTTCCGGTCAGCGAGAGGGAGATCGAGGACTCCTCGCCCGACGACGCGGAGTCGGAGCCGTCCGCCTCGGGGGCGGGTTCCGGGGCGACCGGTGCGGTGCCCGCCGGCGGGGCCGGTGGGACCGGGGCCAGGGCGGCCGGGCCGGTGACGCAGCCGCGCTCGGCGCCGTCCACCGTGCAGCGCACGGCGGCCGACTCCTCGGTGCTCACGGCGACGACGACGGGCGGCGCCGGCTCGGGGTCCGGCTGCGGCTCGGGCGCCGGCGGGCGGCACGCGCCGGTGCCGGCCTCGTCGACGCAGCCCCCGGTCCCGCCGGTCGCGTCGCCGTCCACCGGGCCGGACGCGCCGGACCGGGTGGTCGAGCGGGCGTCCAGCGGCGTGACCACCACGGACACCGCGTCGCCGGTGCGGCCGGACGCGCCGCTCACCTCGGCGTCCCCGCCGCGGCCGCCGCCGGACGAGCCCGGCGCGCCCTCGGTCGCCATCGCCGTCGACGCACCGGTCGGGCCGCTCGTCGACAGGGCCGTTGCGCTGCCGCCGGACAGCACCACCGAGACGCTGTCGCCGGTGCGGCCGGACGTCGAGCGGGCGGACGCGCCGCCGCCGGGGGCCGCGCCGGGCACGGACGAGACGCCGGCAGCGCCGCCCACGCCGCCCGAGCCGGCCACGGCGTTCCCGGTGACGCCGGAGCTCGCGCCCCCCTCGGCTCCGGCGACACCGGTGCTCCAGGAGACGCTGCGGCCGCTGTCGCCGCTCGTCGCCGCGGCCTCGACCGGGCTGCCGCCGGTCGCGCCCGGACCGAGCAGGCCGGTCGCGCTGCCGGTGGCGCCGGACCGCGCCCGGGACGTGGCGGCCCCGGTCACGGTCATCGAGACCGCGATCGCGTCGCCGGACCGCCCGGAGGCCGCCCGCGCCGTCCAGGTGGCGCCGGCCGGCGCGGCGGCCGGCTGGGTGCTCGCTCCCGGCCCACCCTGGTCGCCGTTGGTGGCCGACGCGCGGGCCGGACCGGAGAACGCCAGGGCCACCGCGGTCGCGCTACCGGGCACGCCGGCGGCGGCCAGGGCGGCGACGCCGGGGCTGACCGGTCCCTGCACCGGCACCAGGTCGGCCGGGGAGGGTGGGCGCACCGTCGCGTCCGCCGTCCCGCCGAGGGCGACGGAGACCGCGATCGCGCACGAGGGCACGTGGCTGCCGTCGTCGCGCGGCAGGCACTGCAGGGTGGTGCCGTCGCCGCCGCGGGCCGACCAGGCGGCGACGTCGACGTCGACCGGCCCGGGCGAGGCCGGCCGGTGCGCCAGCAGGTCGCCGACGTGGGCGTCGACACCGGCGCCGGTGGCGCCCGCGGTGAGCGAGCCCAGGTCCTCGACGAGGGACGTCATCGCGGCGGTGAGGGCGGCGACGTCCACGGTGGCCGACGCCTCGACCGGGGCCGGGACGTCGGCGGCAGGCGCCGCGGCGGCCGGCCACGGCACCACGCTGCCGGTGCTGCCGGAGGCGGCGGTGGCCTCGGCACTGCCGCGGCCGGTGACGCCGACCGCGAGCGCGTTCCCGCTGGACCCGGACGTCGCGACGGCCGCGGGAGCCACGGAGGCGGCGTCGGAGCCGGCGAGCGCGACCGGCGGGGAGAGCCGGCCGGCGGCGGCGGTGGCGGTCGCCGGCCCGTCGGTGCTGACCGACACCGAGACCGCGCAGAAGCATGAAGAAGCCGCGCCCTCCGGGCCCCAGGAGACCTCGGTGAGCACGGCCTGGACGTACCGCTCGACGACACCGGTGACGGCCTCGCCGGCCAGGGCGGAGCCGACGACGGTGGCCGGGGGGCCGCGCTGGGGTGCGGTGCCGGTGTCGGTGGACGTCGGCGTGGCTTGGTCGGTCGCCGGTGCCGGGTCAGCGGCCGGCTCGTCCGGCGGGACGCCGTCGGAAGGGCCGTCCGCCGGACCCTGCGAGGACTGCGCCTCGGCGCCGGCGCCGGCCGTGACATCCCCCTGCGTCACGGTGGCGCCGGCGTCCGAGGACTTCTCGGATCCCGACACGTCGGGCTCCGGCTCGGGAGCGGACTCCGGTACCAGCTGCGTCGACGTCGGCGACGTGTCGCCACCGGCGGCGTCGGCCGACGGGTCGGCCGGCGCCTCGGCCCCCCCACCGCCTCCCCCCTCGTCGGCGGCCGACGACAGCGTCGCCGCGTCGTCCGGTACGGGGTCGGCTGACGCCAGTCCCAGCGGCACCACCAGCAGGGCTCCCACGAGCAGTGGGAGCGTCCGCACGAAGCGTGCCCCCCGCCGCAGACCTGACGTCATCTCGACTCCCCGAAGCCGTTCCCCTTGCCAGCACGCAACCTAGGTGCGGCTGATTCGTGCGCGCAAGCAAAACACGGAAAGTGTGAGAAGGCCCGGTCTCAGGCGGGTTCGGCCGGGTCAGCCGCCGGCGGCGGCGGGGGCGGGGTCGTCGCGGCGGGCGCGGGCGACGGCGAGCATCGCCTCGTACTGCACCACGAGGAGGTGCCGGAGCTCGTCGTCCAGCAGCGGGTCGGCCATGATCGCCTCACGGACCCCGCGCACCACCCGGAGCGGGCCGGCGACCTCCCGCGTGCCGGCCTCCTCGGGAGTCAGGTGCCCGGCCGCGACCAGGAGCTGGAGCAGCGTCGCGTGCAGCGGGCCCTGGAGCCGGCGCAGCTGCGCGAGTGACGGTGTGGTGCCGCTGGTGCGCCAGCGGCTGATCACCGAGTCGGGCACCCCGGCGGCGCGGGCCAGGTCGCTGTTCGACCCGTACCCCAGCTCGGCCATGCGGCGTCCCAGCCACTGCGCCCAGGTGGGCTGCGCGTCGGCCATCGCTGCTGGTGCCTCCTTCGTCCCCGGACCCACAGTGTGGCACGCACCTACCACGAGTAGTCCATCTGAGCCATGGCGCCACGCCGCCGCGCTTGCCAGACTTGCCCGCAGTCGCCGTGGCCGGGGGGGTTACGGCACTCGGGGAGGCACCCATGAGCGACCGCGCACAGGAGCTGTACTCGTCCGTGAACCTGGACGGCGTGTGGCAGGAGGCGTGCCGGCGCGCGGCGGGTGCCCCGCCGGGTTCCGCGCAGGCCGAGCTCTGGGCGGCGGCGCGCGCCCGGCTGTGCGAGGCGCTGCAGCAGACCGAGGACGTCGCGGCCCGCCGGTGCCCGCCGCTGGGGCGGCGGCGGTGGTCCGAGCGCTCCGCCGCGGCGGTCCGCCTGCCCGCCCAGACCGCAATAACCAGGCTTGTCGCCGCCAAAGCGCACGAATAGCGGCAACAACCCTGGTTATTGCGGGACGGTGGGCCGGGCGGGGCGGCACTACGCTCGACCGGTGCTCGTGACGATCGACCGTGCCCTGGACCGGCTGCGCGCCGTCCTGCACGTCGTCGTCCGCGAGCTGCTGAAGTTCGGCATCGTCGGCGCCGTCGCGTACGTGGTCGACGTCGGCGTGTTCAACCTGCTGCGGTTCTCCCCCGGCCCGCTCGAGGACCGCCCGCTCACGGCGAAGGCGATCTCGGTCGCGGTCGCGACCGTCGTCGCGTGGCTCGGCAACCGCTACTGGACGTTCCGGCGCCGGCGCCGGGTCGCCGTCCGGCGGGAGCTGGCGCTGTTCGTCGTGATGAACATCGGCGGGATGGCGATCGCGCTCGCCTGCCTCGCGGTCTCGCACTACCTGCTCGGCTTCACCAGCGCGGTCGCGGACAACATCAGCGCCAACGTCGTAGGGCTCGCCCTCGGCACGGCGTTCCGGTTCTATGCCTACCGGCGGTGGGTGTTCTCCGAGGTGCCGTCGGCCACGCCGGTGGACGCGGCCGGGGCCGCGGCGTCGGCGGCCGAGCGCGCCTGACCGGTGGCCGCCACCGCGTCCAGCAGGCGCGCCACGTCCTGAGTGCGCACGTCCCCGTCCACCGTCACGACCGCCGCCGCGGGCCACCGGCCCCGCAGGGCCGCCAGCTGCTGGTGAGCGTCGTCCCGGTCGATTCCGAGGACGACGACGTCGACGGCGTCGTCCGGCCCGGCCTGCAGCGCGTCCGCCGAGGCCGCCGATGCCAGCACCCGCGTCCGCCCGTCGTGGTCCAGCGAGCGCACGATCGCCAGCCGGCAGATCGTCTGGTGGTCGACGACCACGCAGACCGGCAGTCGCGCGCCCTCGACCGGCTCTGCCGTCATCGTGCCCCCCAAGCCGCCCGGTCCGGTGCGACCAGCATGCCGCGCGACGTGCCCCCGCGTCAGGCGGTCTTGAGGAACACCCCGAAGACCGGTGGCCGCGAGCGCAGCAGCTCGAGCCGGCCGCCGTCGGCGGTGACCAGGTCCCGGGCCAGCGCGAGGCCGAGGCCGGTGCTGCGGGCGCTGCTGACCTTCCGCTCGAAGACGCGGGCCCCGAGGGAG
>JBMOMI010000239.1:0-5557 GCA_049325235.1 Actinomycetota bacterium
CGCGAGCCCCACGCCGTCCGCGCTCCCCTCGGCGCTGGCCCCCGGCCCGGTCGTGACCGGCCCGGTCGTGACGGGCGCGGTCCCGCCCGCCGGAGGAGACCCCGACACCGGAGGCGGGCCCCAGCTCGGCGTCGGGGTCGAGGTGGGCGCCGGCGAGGACGGCGCAGGAGTCGAGGGCTCGCTCGGGTCCGGCGGCCTCGGCGTCCAGCTGCCGGGCGGCGGCGTGAGCGCCCCGGCCCCCGCGGTGACCAGCACCGTCGCCGTCCCGCTGCCGTCGGCGACGCTCGGCGACACCGTGGTGGACCCCGGACCGGGGGTCGGCCTCGACCCTGGCGCCGGTGCGGGCTCCGACGGCTGCACCCTGAACGCGCTGGGCACCTGCCTGGTGCCGTAGCGGGCTAGAAGAACACCGACCGCCGCTGCACCAGCAGCGAGTACAGCGTCTGCTGGATCGTCTCGCGCACCTGGTCGGTGAGGTCGAACACCAGCATCGGGTCCTCCGCCGCGCCGTCCCCGTGCTCGTCCGTCGGCAACGGCTCGCTGAACTCGATGAGCCACTTGGTCGGCAGCGGGACGAGCCCCAGCGGGCCGAGCAGCGGGAACGTCGGCGTGATCGGCACGTACGGGACGCCGAGCAGCCGGGCCAGCGTCGGCATCGACCCGATGATCGGGTAGATCTCCTCGGCGCCGACGATGGAGCACGGCACGATCGGCGTGCGGGTGCGCAGCGCGGCCGACACGAAGCCGCCGCGGCCGAACCGCTGCAGCTTGTACCGCTCGCTGAAGGGCTTCCCGACGCCCTTGAACCCCTCCGGCCAGACGCCGACGACGTGCCCGGACGACAGGAGCCGCTCGGCGTCCGCGTTGGCCGCCAGCGTCGACCCGGACTTGCGGGCGTACTCCCCCAGCACCGGGACGGAGAAGACGAGGTCGGCGCCGAGCATCCGCAGGTGGCGGTGCTGCGGGTGCTCGTCGTGGACGGCGACCATGGTCATCATCGAGTCCAGCGCGACGGTGCCGGAGTGGTTCGCCACGACGAGGGCGCCGCCGGTCGCCGGGATGTTCTCGATCCCCCGGACCTCGACGCGGAACCAGTGCCGGTACAGCGGTCGGAGCAGGGCCAGCAGCACGGTGTCGGTGAGCTCGGCGTCGAAGCCGAACTCGTCGACGGTGTAGTCGCCGGTCAACCGGCGGCGCAGGAACGCCAGGCCGCGCGCCAGCGTCTCCTCCAGCTGGCTCGGTGACGGTGGCTCGGTGAGCTCCTCGGCGAGCTCGTCGGCGAGCAGGGCGCCGACCTCGTCGGCCTCCTGCCTCACGCGGGCCGCGGCGTCCTCGGTACTGGGGGCGGGGGCGGCGTCGACGGCCGGCGCCTCGGCGGGCGGCTCGTCCAGCAGCGGGGTCGTCCGCCGGCGCCGCCGCGCCCGCTCCCCGCCGGCCCGGGCGGCTCCGACCGCGACCGCGTCGGCTCCGCGCGGCGGTCTGGCGGCCGGGGGCTTGGGGCGGCCACCGTCGATCCGGATCACACGCGCGTCAGCCACGGGACGCCACCGCCTTCCCGAGCGTCTCCAGCTGCCGCAGCACCGGCGCCGCGGTGGTCAGCACCGCCTGCTCGCCGGCCTGCACCAGCGACGGAGACAGCAGCCCGCGCAGCCGGCGCCCGCGCACGAAGTCCTCCAACGCCTCCCGGGTGGTGTACCGCGGCTCCAGGTGGAGGTCCGTGCGCATGCGGGTGGTGTCGATGCCCCGGCCGAAGGACAGGAACCGCACCTGGTCGGCGGAGAAGTCGGCCAGGTGGGTCCGGCGGATCGCCGTCCCCACCGCCGACACCATCGGCCCGGGCACCGGCAGGGTCGGCCGGCCGGCGATCCGGGCGGCCTGGTGCAGGCTGACGAACCCGTCGGCGGCCACGTTGACGAAACCGGTGACGTCGCCGGTGGTGGCCAGCAGGATCGCCTGCAGGCCGTCGTCCTCGTGGACGAGCTGGAAGCGGGGGTCGTAGCCGAGGACCGTCGGCACGACCGGCAGCTCCAGGTAGTCGGTGATCGCCGTCCGCACGCCCGGGCCCATGAAGTTCGCCAGGCGCAGCACCGCGACGGACACGTCGGGACGGCGCCGCGAGAAGCCACGCACGTAGCCCTCGACCTCGACGGAGTCCTTGCCCCACCCGGCGCGGGGCATCACCTTCGGCCCCATGTCCTCGGTGAACAACGCGGGGTCCCGCGGGCTGGACCCGTAGACCGCCGCGGTGGACTTCACGACCAGCCGCCGCACGGTCGGCGCCTTCTGGCACGCGGCGAGCAGCTGCATCGTGCCGATGACGTTGATCTCCTTCATCGACGCCCGGCCACCGGCCGACGTCGGTGTCGCGATCACGTTCATGTGGACGACGGTGTCCACCTCGGCACGCGCGATCACCTTGGCGATCACCGGGTTCCGGATGTCGGCGCGGACGAACTCGGCGGTGCCGATGTCGTGCGGGGGCGGGACGACGTCCACGCCGATGACGCGGCTGACCCCGGGCGCGCGCGAGAGCATGCTGGCGAACCGCCCGCCCAGGTACCGGGACACACCGGTCACCAGGACGACGTCCGCCATGGCACCCTCCCCTGCTCGGCGCGCTCGAGCGTGCTACTTCTTGTTGCGTCGCTGGTGGCGCGTCTTGCGCAGCAGCTTGCGGTGCTTCTTCTTCGCCATGCGCTTGCGGCGCTTCTTGATGACGGAGCCCACGGTCCCTCGCAGATCGGTCCGGGCACCTGGCGAGGTGCCGTCGGTCGGTCGGTCTGCGGACGAGGGTACCGGGGAGCGCGGCGGGCCGGTCAGTCGGCGTCGAAACCGTGGCAGGAGGAGTCGTCGCAGCCTTCGCCGCACGCGTGGCAGCAGGGGCAGCGGACGTCGGTCTCGATGTCGGTGAGAATGCTCGTCGTGGTCACGCCGTCATCCTCGGCGGCGGCGCGAACGTCGTGGACCGGTCGAACGTCCCGACCCGGGCGGACCGAGGTCCGTCGCTCAGGCCGTGTCGATGAAGGAGTGCCGCAGGTACTCGTCGACGGCCCGCTCCGGCACGCGGAACGAGCGGCCGACGCGGACGGCGGGCAGCTCGCCGGAGTGCACCAGGCGGTAGACGGTCATCTTGGACACGCGCATGATCGCCGCCACCTCGGCGACGGTGAGGAACCGCACCTCGTTGAGGTCTCGCTCAGACGCCATCTCGCACCCGGTCCTTCGCCAGCACGGCGACGGCCGTGCCAGCCGGCGCCGCACGTCCTCTCCGTGTCCTAGGGGCACACCATAGGGGCTGGTGTGGCCGGTGGGAAGCCCGACGTCGATCACCTCCCCCGGCCGGAGCAGCGTCAGTCGAACCAGGGGTCCAGACCGTGCAGCGGGAAGACCGCCTTCCGGGTCGCCATCACCGCCCGGTCGACGGCGTCCTCGGGGTCGTAGCCGACCTCCCAGCTGCGCCACCACACCTCCCGGCCGTCCGTCATCCGGCCCGGCCCCTGCCGGCCGAACCGCTGCCGGACGTGCTCTCGCCAGTCCTCCGGTACCGGGGTGGCCGGCGGCACCGGCGTGTGCGCGGCGATGGCGACGAGGTGCGCCCAGGCCCGCGGGACGACGTCCACGAGCTCGTAGCCGCCGCCGCCGGTCGCGACCCAGCGGCCGTCGCAGACCTCGTGCGCCAGGGCGTGCAGCGACTCGGTGGCGGCGCGCTGGGCGTCCAGGGAGACGGCCAGGTGCGCGAGCGGGTCGAGGAAGTGCGTGTCGCACCCGTGCTGGGTGACGAGCACGTCCGGCGCGAAGGCCCGGACGAGCGGGTGGACGACGGCGTGGACGGCGCGCAGCCAGGCGGCGTCCCCGGTGCCCGGGGGGAGGGCGACGTTGACCGCGCTGCCCTCGGCGTGCGGGCCGCCGATCTCGTCGGGGAAGCCGGTGCCGGGGAAGAGCATCCGACCCGTCTCGTGCACGGAGACGGTCAGCACGCGGGGGTCGTCCCAGAAGACCGCCTGCGTGCCGTCGCCGTGGTGCACGTCGACGTCCACGTACGCGACCTTGCGGGCGCCGAGGGCGAGCAGCCGGCGGATCGCCACCGCGGCGTCGTTGTAGATGCAGAACCCGCTGGCCCGGTCGGGCATCGCGTGGTGCAGGCCGCCGCAGAAGTTGACGCCGTGCTCGACGTCGCGGGCCCACACCTGCTCGGCGCACTCCACGGTGCCGGTGACGACGCGGGCGCTGGCCTCGTGCATGCCGGCGAACGCCGGGTCGTCGTCCGTGCCGAGACCGTGCTCGAGGTCGACGATGCTCGGGTCCTGCGAGACGGCGCGCACGGCAGCGACGTACTCGGGGTGGTGGACGGTCGTGAGCAGCGCGTCCGGCGCCGGCTCGGCGCCGCGCACCGTCACGCCCTGGTGGTCGAACAGGCCGAGCGAGTCGGCGAGGCGGGCGGTCAGCTCGAGCCGGATCGGCGACATGGGGTGCGACGGCCCGAAGTCGTACCGGGAGAAGCTGGGGTCCCAGACCACGCGCGTGCGGCTCGCCATGCGGCGACGCTATCTGCTGGGTCGCGTCGGGGCGGTAGCGTCGCGCCCGCCGGCCTCGCGCAAGACCGGTGCGACCGGACGCCGGACCGAGGGAGCCTGCCGCGATGACGTCGGCCGAGACGCAGCGTCGCGGCGGGCGCCCGCCCGGCGAGACACGGCGATTCGGCCTGGCGTGGCTGCGCGACGCCGTCGACGAGGCCGCGCGCTCCTCGCCGGCCCGCCTGGCGCTGACCGTGTTCGCCGGGGTCATCGCGATCGTCACCGCGCTGCTCACGCTGCCGTTCGCCACCGAGTCCGGCGAGCCGGCGCCGCTGGCCGACGCGCTGTTCGTCGCGACGTCCGCGGTCTGTGTCACCGGCCTGGTGACGGTGAACATTCCCGAGTACTTCTCGCCCTTCGGCGAGGCGGTGCTGCTCGTCGCGATGCAGGTCGGCGGTCTGGGCGTCCTGACGCTGGCGTCGATCCTCGGGATGGCGGTCTCCAAGCGGCTCGGCCTCCGCCAGCGCCTCATCGCCGCCAGCGAGACCAAGGCGCTGCGCCTGGGCGAGGTGGGCTCGCTGCTGCGGACGATCGTCACCGTCGTCCTGTCGCTGGAGCTGGTCGCCTTCGTGTCGCTGACCCTGCGCTTCCTCACCCTGGGCGACGGGTGGGGCCGGTCGATCTGGCAGGGCGCCTTCTACGCGGTGTCGTCGTTCAACAACGTCGGCTTCGTCGTCCACCCCGACGGGCTCGAGCAGTTCGCCGGCGACGCCTGGTTCAGCCTGACGATCGCGACGTCCGTGTTCGTCGGCAGCCTCGGCTTCCCGGTGCTGTTCGTGCTGATGCGGTCGCTGCGTCCCCGCACGTGGGACCTGCACACGAAGCTCACCGTCAGCGCGACGTCCATGCTGCTCGGCGTCGCGATCGTCGTCATCGGGGCGCTGGAGTGGACCAACCCCGACACCCTCGGCGGCCTCGGCCTCGGCGACCGGGTGCTCGCTGCCGTCTTCGCCGGCGTGATGCCGCGTTCGGGTGGGTTCTCC
>JBMOMI010000240.1:0-5557 GCA_049325235.1 Actinomycetota bacterium
TGGCGCCTCGCGTTACCCGAGACCCCGGTGGCGTCCCAGCCGACACCGGAGGTCTCGCTCACCGTGGACGTCGTCCGCCCGCCCGAGGACCGAAACGGCACCTCGCCGTCCGGCCCTGAACCTCATCCCGGCCTCGACGAGGTGCTGCGCCTCCTGCGCAGCGAGAACTTCCACCTCAAGCTGGCGCTGCGGCACCGCGCCGTCATCGAGCAGGCCAAGGGCCTGCTCGCCGCCCGCGGCAGCACGACGATCGACGCCGCGTTCGCCCAGCTGGTGCGCGCCGCCCGCGACACGAACAAGAAGCTGGTGGACGTCGCCGCGAGCTACGTCGCCGAGGTGGCCGGTGACCTCGGCGACGAGGCGGACGGCAGCAACCACGCCGGCGACCTGCGGGAGGCCGTCGCGCCGACTCCCCCGGTGGTGCACGACCCGAGCCGCCCGGTCCCGGACGAGCTGGTCGCCCTGCTGCGCGAGCACGCCGCCCGGCGCACGGGGCCGAGCCCGACCACCGGCGCGGCCGCCCTCCGCCTGGCCCTGGCCGGCATCCAGGACGCCGCCACCCCCCGGGAGCTGCTCGCCTCGGTGGTCGCCGACTGCGTCTGGCCGGCCGGGCCGACGCAGGGCGCGCTGTACGCGCTGCAGCCGGACGGCGCCCTGGAGCTCCTGGCGTCGGTGGGCTTCGACCGCGACGAGTTGAGCATCTGGCGCCGCGTGCCGCCCGTGCTGCGCCTGCCGGTCGTGGCCGCGGCGGCCGGCCGGCCGCAGCTGAGCGGCGACCCGGACGCCACCCTGGAGGCCTTCCCCGACCTGGCCTTCGCGCCCACCGTCTCCCGGGCGCTGGCTGCGCTCCCGGTCTCCGCCGGGGGTCACCGCTACGCCGTCCTGTTCCTCGGCTGGCCCGCGCCCGTGACCTTCAGCGAGGAGGACCGGCGGAGCCTTGCCCTGCTGACCGAGGCCGTCGGGGACGCCCTGCTGGCGATGCTGACACCCGGCGAGGCAGCGCCGTGGGCGCTGGTCGCCGTCCAGACGGCCATGCTCATGGAGGCGTTCGGGGTCCCCGGGCTGCTGGTCCGCCCTGCCGAGCCGGCCCCGGAGGACGGCGCCTCCTGGGTGGACGTCCTGGTGTCCGAGGCCAACGCCGCGGCGGTGCGCGAGCTGACCCGCAGGGGTGACGTCCCCGAGGACCCGGTCGGGCGCACCCTGCTCGAGGTCAGCCCGTGGCCGGTGACGGACACCGAGGCGGTCCTGGAGGCGGTGCGCGACACGCTCGGCACCGGGCTGGTCCGGGACCTCTCGATCGAGGCGGGGCCGGTGCGGGTCGCGCGCTGGCAGGACGGCGCGGTCGTCACGTGGACGCCGTGGCCGGCCGCCCAGCCGGAACCCGCCGCGGGCGCCGGTGACCCGGACCCGGCGCTGGAGGCCGAGCTGATGCTGGGCACCGGCAGCGCGGTCGTCGACCTCGAGCGGGGGACGGCGCGGACCACCCCGGGGCTGCGCCGGCTGCTCGCGCTGCCCGACCGGCCGGACGTCGTCCGCGCCGACGACCTGCTGGGCGCTCTCAGCCCGTCGACCCGGCGGCGGCTGCGCGAGGCGATGGACCGGGTGCTGGCGTCCGGCTCTCCGGTCACCGTGCGGGTCGCCCTGGTCACCGGCAACCACGTGCGGGCCTGGCTGCAGCGGCGCGAGCCCGACGGACGCCCGGTCGTGGTCGTGGCGATGGCCCGCCAGCCGTCGTGACGGCCGCCCACCAGGCGGACGGCGCGCGGCTGGGGAACGATGACGCCATGCGCCTCCCCGAGCCGCGCGGCTCGTTCACCCGCGGCCTGCTGGCAGCCGTCCGCTCGCCGGTGCACGCCACCGACCTCGCCGCCGCGGCCCACGAGGCGGTGGCCCGGGCAGGCCGCTCCGCCGACGCCGTCCTGGCCGACGACGACGTCCAGCTCGGCCTGACGCTGCTCTACCAGCTGCACTACCGCGGCCTGGCCGGTGTGGACGACGCCTGGGAGTGGGCGCCGTCGCTGCTCGCCGCGCGCGCCGTCCTCGAGGCGCCGTTCGAGGCAGCCCTGCGCCACCGCTTCCGCGGCGCGGTGCGCGACGTGGACGCCGCCGACGTCGCCGGCGAGCTGTTCGCGATGGCGAGCGCGCCCGGGGGACCGTCCGTGGCCGGGTACGTCGCGCGCGAGGCCGGCGTGGAGCAGGTCCGCGAGATGTGCGCGCTGCGCTCGGTGTACCAGCTCGAGGAGGCCGACCCGCACACGTGGGTGCTGCCCCGGCTGGCCGGGCGGCCCAAGGCGGCGCTCGTGGAGATCCAGTTCGACGAGTACGGCGAGGGACGGCCCGGCCGCGCGCACGCCGAGCTGTTCGCGGCGACCATGCGGGCCGTCGGCCTGGACGACGCCGAAGGCGCCTACGTGGACCACGCCCCGGCCCTGACGCTGGCGTCGGTCAACGCGATGCACCTGTTCGGGCTGCACCGCCGGCTGCGCGGCGCGGCCCTGGGCCACCTGGCCGCCTACGAGATGACGTCGTCCCTGCCCTGCAAGAAGTACGCCGTCGGCCTGCAGCGGCTCGCCCTGCCCGCGGAGGCCGTCGCGTTCTTCGCCGAGCACGTCGAGGCCGACGCGGTGCACGAGCAGCTCGCCGCCCACGACCTGTGCGGCACCCTGGTCGCCGCCGAGCCGCACCTGGCCGGCGACGTCCTGCTCGGCGCGGCCGTGTGCCTCGGCCTGGACGAGCTGACCGGCGAGGCCACGCTGTCGGCGTGGCGGTCGGGACGCAGCGCCCTGCGGCGTCCGCTGGAGCAGGTGGCGCGCCGGTCGGCATAGGCCTTCGGGTGGGCCGGGTTTGGCGCTGCCGCGTTTGGCGCGGCCGCGCTCGGGGTAGCGCGCAGGGGATGGGCGAGACGCTGCAGCCCCTGCTGGAGGCGCTGAAGGCGACCGCCGTGGCGCTCAAGCACGGCGGGATCCCGTTCGCGCTCGCCGGCGGCTTCGCCGTCTACGCGCGGGGCGGGCAGGACAGCCGGCACGACGTGGACTTCGTCGTCCGCGAGGAGGACGCCGACGCGGCCCGAAAAGCGTTGGCGGACGCCGGGTTCGACGTCATCGAGCCACCGGAGGACTGGCTGTTCAAGGCCGAGCGGGACGGCGCACCGGTGGACCTGATCTTCCGGCTCGCCAGCGGCCCGGTGGACGGCGGCCTGCTGGCCCGGGCGGAGACGATGCCGGTCGAGTCCGTCGAGATGCCCGTGCTGTCGGCCACCGACCTGCTCGTGGCCAAGCTCGCCTCGCTGTCCGACCACAGCTGCGACCTGGCGCCGGTGCTGGCGCTGGTCCGCAGCCTGCGCGAGCAGGTCGACGTCGCCCAGGTGCGGGAGGCGACCGCCGGCCACCCGTTCGCGGAGGCCGCGCTCTTCCTGGCGGCGCGGCTCGGCGTCCTGGACGACGGTGCCCGCACGACCGAGGAGGGACCCATGGGCGAGGAGTACCACCTGCGGCACGTGGAGCAGCGGCTCGCCGAGGACGACCGGACCTCCGAGCTCGGCGTCCACCTGCGCCGGGTCGGGGACCGGCTGCACGTCACCGGCCAGGTGGCCAGCGAGGCCGGGCGCAGCCGCGTGCTCGAGGTGGTCCGGCAGGAGTGCCCCGGCGTCGAGGTCGTGGACGAGCTGACCTGCACCGACCGGACCCTGGGCGAGCGCCCCGAGGGCTCGGAGGTGATCCGGTGATCCGGGTGGCGGCCGTCGGCGACGTGCACCTCGGGCCGGAGCTGGCCGGGCGGCACCGGGCGGGCCTGACGGACGTCGCCGACCGCGCCGACGTCCTGCTCCTCGCCGGTGACCTGACGCGGCACGGCACGGTCGCCGAGGCGGAGGTCGTGGCCTCCGAGTACGCCGACCTCGGCGTCCCGGTCGTCGCCGTGCTGGGCAACCACGACTACCAGAGCGACCTGGAGAAGGAGGTGACCGACGTCCTGGTCGCCGGCGGGATCACCGTGCTGGAGGGCACGGGGATCGTGCTCGACCTGCCGGGCGGGCGACTCGGCGTGGCCGGCGCCAAGGGCTTCGGGCTCGGCTTCGCCGGTCGCTGCGGCAGCGAGTTCGGCGAGCCGGAGATGAAGGCGTTCACCCGCCACGGCCGGCTCAGCGCCGAGCTGCTCGCGTCCGCGCTGGAGGACGTCGCCGGCGCCGACGTCACCGTCGCCCTGACGCACTACGCGCCGGTGGACGACACGCTCGTCGGGGAACCGCCGGAGATCTGGCCGTTCCTCGGCAACTACATGCTCGGCGAGGCGGTGGACCGCGCCGGCGCCGCGCTCGCCGTCCACGGGCACGCCCACGCCGGCCGGGAGAAGGGCCTGACCGAGGGCGGCACGCGGGTCCGCAACGTGGCGCAGCCGGTCATCGGCCGGGCCTACGCCGTCTACGAGCTGCCGGTCGGCTGAGCCGCCGCCGGTGCCGGCGCGGCGAGCAGGGCCAGCTGGTGCTCGACGTCGTCCGGCAGCCGGCGCCGGGCGCGCAGGGCCGCCGGGACGTCGGGCAGCGCCGTCCGCAGGCCCGCCCGGCCGACGGGCCCGGCGGCGACGGCGGCCCGCACCTCCCGGGCGACGACCGGCCACGGGCGCCGCAGGACGGCGGTCAGCAGACGGCTGCGGCTGACCCGCGCCGCGCGGGCGGCGGCGTCCTCGCGGGCCGGGCTCGGGTGGTGGTGGACGACGACGTCGTCGACGTAGGCGAGGTCCCAGCCGGCCGCGGCCAGGTCCAGCGCCACCCGCTCCTCCTCGCCGGGGAAGCGCACGACGTCGTCGAAGCCGCCGACGGCCAGGAAGGCGTCCCGCCGCACCATCGCGGCGCACGCGACGAAGCCGAGCAGGCGTGGCCCCGGCAGGCCGGCCGACGGCAGCGGGGACGCCGCCAACTCCTCGCACACCGGGTCGGTGCGCTGCTGCGGGCCGACCAGGATGCGCGCCTGCAGCAGGGCCAGTCCCGGGTGGGCGTCGAGGACCTCGGCCGCTCTCGCCAGGGCCCCGGGCGCCCACCACGAGTCGTCGTCGGCGAAGGCGACGTACCGGGTGGTGGCCAGGCGGGTCCCGAGGGTGCGCCCGGCGGCGGCGAGGTTGCGGCCGCACCGCACGACGCGCACGTGCGGGAAGGCCGCCGCCTCGACCGCGTCGGCGCTCCCGTCGGTAGAGGCGTTGTCGACGAGGACGACGGGCGCCTCGTGCCGGGGCAGCGTCGCGAGCAGCTCGTCGCGGCGGTTGCGGCTGGCGACGACGACGGTCACGTCCGGGGTGGTGTCCGGGGTGGTCACTGCCGGGGTGGTCACGTGCGGGCCGTACCCGGCCGCCCCGGGCCCATGCGCGACTCACCCCCTCCCCTCCCGTCGATCAAGGAACTCCCGTCGATCAAGGAATCCGCGTCGATCAAGGAACTCGTGCACCCGTTTGAGCCGTTCTGCTCCGGGTAACCGACCAGCGCGGATCCCCACCGACCCGGAGGTGCACCCGTGCCCGCTCGCCACGCCGTCGTGACCGGGGGTGCCGGCTTCCTCGGCAGCCACCT
>JBMOMI010000241.1:0-5545 GCA_049325235.1 Actinomycetota bacterium
GCCGATGTGGTTCCTGGCGGCGCTGCTGACGTTCTCGCTCGCGTACGCCGGGCTGCGCGGCGCTGCTCATCGCGGGGGCCTCCCTCGCCGTGTGGCAGGTGTGGCCATGGGACGCCGAGATGGTCCTCAACCTCCGGGTGGGCGAGTGGCCGCAGGGCGCAGTGCTGTTCGCGCTCGGCGTGCGTGCGGGTGAGGCCGGGTGGCTAGCGGACCTGACCGGCCGCCGAGGGCGCCGGCTCGGGTGCTCGAGGGCGCCGGCTGGCCAGCGCTGCTCTTCGCGCTCCTCGACGGCGTGGTGGCGGTCGCCTTCACGCTGTGGTTCGTCGCGTGGCTCCGCCGCCGGTGGTCACGGCACGGGACGCTGGTCGGCCGGGCCGGTCGCGCCTCGTACGCGACCTATGTCCTGCACCCGCTCGTCCTGACCACGGTCATGGTGCTGTTCGCGGTCGTCCAGCTGGCGCCCGAGCTCAAGTTCGTCGCGGTGTCGGCGGTCGGTGTCCCGGCGTGCTTCGTGGCGGGGCACGCGGTCAGGCGGCTGCCGGGCGTCTCACGGGTGCTGTGAGCCGCGGCTACGGCACCGGCCACGTGTGCACCGGCTCGTTGCTGTGCATGTGCTCGCAGTACAGCGCCAGCATCCGCGTCAGCGCGGTGGCCCGGTCGGCGCCCTTCGCCTCCAGCGCCCGCACGGTCTGGGTCTGCCACGTGGCGCCGTTGCGGCCGGTCTTGGCGCGTTCCTCGATCACCGTCAGGTAGCGCTGGCGGACCTCGGGGGCCACACCCCAGCGCTCCAGGCCCTCGTGGGCCATCGGCAGCAGCCGGCGCAGCACGAGCTCGTCCGGGCCGATCTCCCCCATCCCCGGCCAGTAGAGGACGGCGTCCATCCCCCGCCGCGCGCAGGCCAGGAAGTTGTCCTCGGCGGTGCCGAACGTCATCTTCGTCCAGACCGGGCGGTCCTCCTCGGCCAGCACCCGCAGGGCTCCGTAGTAGAAGGCGGCGTTCGCCATCACGTCGACCACGGTCGGGCCGGCCGGCAGGGCCCGGTTCTCCACCCGCAGGTGCGGGCGGCCGTCGACGAGGTCGTAGACCGGCCGGTTCCACCGGTAGACCGTGCCGTTGTGCAGGCGCAGCTCCTGCAGCCGCGGCGCCCCACCGGCCTCGAGCACGGCCATCGGGTCCTCGTCCGACACCTCCGGCAGCAGCGACGGGAAGTACCTGACGTTCTCCTCGAACAGGTCGAAGATCGAGGTGATCCAGCGCTCCCCGAACCAGACGCGGGGCCGGACGCCCTGGTTGCGCAGCTCCTCCGGGCGGGTGTCGGTCGCCTGCTTGAAGACCTCGATGCGCGTCTCGTCCCACAGCCTGCGGCCGAAGAAGAACGGCGAGTTCGCGCCCAGGGCCAGCTGCGGGCCGAGCAGCACCTGGGCGGCGTTCCAGCTCGCCGCGAACTCGGACGGCGCGACCTGCAGGTGCAGCTGCAGGCTGGTGCACGCCGACTCCGGCGCGATCGTCGAGGAGAAAAGCGTGAGCCGCTCCGCGCCCGGGCCCGCGCCGGCGATGTCGATGAGCAGGTCCTCGCCCCGCGAGGAGAAGATCGACTCGTTGAGGGCGGCGTACCGGCTGGACGCCGTCATCCACTCGCCCTCGAAGTGCCCCGGCATCACCGTGGGCAGGATCCCGGTCATCACGATGTGCGCGCCGAGCGCGTTCGCCTTCGCCTCGGCGGCGTTGAGGGACTCCCGGAGGTGGTCCTCGAGCTCGAGGGCGGCCCGGCCCGGCAGTGGCCGCGGCGCCACGTTGAGCTCGATGTTGTAGGCGCCGATCTCGGTCTGGTAGCGCTCGTCGGCGATGCGCTCGAGCACGGCCAGGTTCGTCATCATCGGCTGGTACTCGGCGTCGACGAGGTTGAGCTCGATCTCCATCCCGGTCATCGGCCGGTCGACGTCGAACGTGGACTGCGCCAGCATCCGCTCGAAGACGTCCAGGCACAGCTGCACCTTCTCGCGGTACCGCTGCCGCTGCTCGCGCGAGTAGGAGGTGGCGCTCACCTCGTCGCCCACCGGCCCTCCTGTCCCCGGCCCCGGCGCGTCACCGGCCGGATTGTCCGACGTGGCTCCTAGCCTGCCGCTCGTGCGCATCCTCCACACCTCCGACTGGCATCTCGGTCGCTCCTTCCACCGGGTGGGGCTGCTGGAGGCGCAGGCGCGGGTGCTGGACCACCTCGTCGACGTGGTCGTGTCCGAGGGGGTCGACGCCGTCGTCGTGGCCGGCGACGTGTACGACCGGGCCCTGCCGCCGGTGGACGCCGTCGAGCTGCTGGACGACGTCCTGGACCGGCTGTCGGCGACCGGCGCGACCGTCCTGGTCACCAGCGGCAACCACGACTCCGCGCAGCGGCTCGGCTTCGGGGCCCGGCGCAGCGCCCGCGCCGGCGTCCACCTGCGTACCAGGCCGGCGTCCGCGGCCGACCCGGTGCTGCTGGAGGACCGGCACGGCCCGGTGGCGCTCTACGGCGTCCCCTACCTGGAGCCGGCCCTCGTGGCCGACGACCTCGGGGTCGCGCGCACCCACCAGGCGGTGCTCGGCGCCGTCGCCGGCCGGGTGCGCGCCGACCTGGCCCGGCGCCCGGCCGGAACGCGCAGCGTGCTGGCCGCCCACGCCTTCGTGACCGGTGGCCAGGTCAGCGACAGCGAGCGGGACATCTCGGTCGGCGGCGTGGGCGCGGTGTCGGCGGCGCTGTTCGACGGCATCGACTACGTGGCCCTCGGGCACCTGCACGGCCGGCAGCAGGTCGCCGAGCGGGCCCGGTACAGCGGGTCGCCGGTGGCGTACTCGTTCTCCGAGCACCGGCACTCGAAGGGCAGCTGGCTCGTCGAGCTCGGCCGGCGCGGCGTCGAGCGGGTGGACGCCGTCGACGCGCCGGTGCCACGGCGCCTGGCCGTGCTGCGCGGCACCCTCGACGAGCTGCTGGCCGACCCCCGGCACGAGGCCGCCGAGGGCGCCTGGTGCCAGGTGACGCTCACCGACGCCGAGCGTCCGGCCGAGCCGATGGAGCGCCTCAGGAGCCGGTTCCCACACACGCTGCAGCTGCTGTTCGCACCCGAGGGACGCCGGCGCGAGGAGCGGTCCTACGCCGACCGGGTCGCAGGCCTCGGGGACCTCGACCTGTGCTGCTCCTTCGTCGACCACGTCCGGGGGCGGGCGGCGTCGCCGCAGGAGAGGGCGGTGCTCGCCGCGGCGCTCGAGCAGCAGCGGCTGGACACGCCGGTCGCGCCGCTGCCCGCCGCCGTCGCGCCGGACGTCGAGGGGGCCGCGTGAGGCTGCACCGCCTGACGGTCCAGGCCTTCGGCCCCTTCGCGGACCGTCAGGAGGTCGACCTCGACGCGCTCGCGGCGTCCGGGCTCTTCCTCCTGCACGGGCCCACCGGGGCGGGCAAGACCAGCGTCCTCGACGCGGTCTGCTTCGCGCTCTACGGGCGGGTGCCCGGAGCCCGGGCGGCAGGCCAGCCCCGGCTGCGCAGCGACCACGCCGCAGACGGCCTGGCCCCCGAGGTGGTGTGCGACCTGTCCGTGGCCGGCCGCCGGTTCGAGGTGACGCGGTCCCCGGCCTGGGAGCGCCCGAAGAAGCGTGGCTCCGGGACGACGACGGAGCCGGGGCGCACGCTGTTGCGCGAGCACGTCGACGGGTCCTGGGTGCCGCGCAGCAGCCGCAACGACGAGGCGTCCCAGCTGCTCACCGACGTCCTGGGCATGGGGCTGGAGCAGTTCACCAAGGTCGTGCTGCTGCCGCAGGGCGAGTTCGCGGCCTTCCTGCGCGCGGACGCCGAGGCGCGGCGCCCCCTGCTGCAGCGGCTGTTCGGCACCGACCGGTTCGACGCGGTCGAGCGCTGGCTCGCCGACGAGCGGCGCCGCCTGGGCCGGCTCGTGGAGGACGCCGACAGCCGGCTGGGGCGGCTCCTCGCGCAGGCGGACCAGGCGGTCGCCGGCGTCCTGCCCGGCACCGGCCGCCCGGACCCGGACGTGGGGCCGGTCGAGCACGTCGCCTTCCTGCGCCGGGAGGTGGACGCCGCCGTCGCCGGGTGCCGGCGGGAACTGCGGCACGCCCGTTCGGCCAGCGTGCAGGCAACCGCCGCCCGCGACCGCGCCCGGGCCCGGCTGGAGTCGATCCGGCGCCTGGTCGAGTGCCTGCGAGAGCGGGACGAGCTGGCCGCGGAAGGCGAGCAGGCCGAACGGACCCAGGCGTGGCTCCGCGACGCGCGGCGCGCCGCCGCGGTGCGTGGCCATCTCGTGGCCCTCGACCAGGCCGTCGCCGACCAGCAGTCCGCCGCAAGCGCCCGCGCGGAGGCGGACGCCGTCGCCGGCCTCGACCCCGCCGGCGACGACGCCGACGCGCTCGCCCAGCTGCGTGACCTGCGCACCGAGCTCGCCCGCCTGGCGGACGCCGCGCAGGACGAGGTGGCGCTCGCGGCTGCCACGGCGTCGGCCGCGGCTGCGGGCGTCGAGGTGACCCGCCTGGAGACGGCGCTCGCGAGCCGTGCGGAGCAGGACGCGGCGCGTGCCCGGGAGCGGGACGACGTCCGGCAGCAGGCCGAGTCCCTCGCTGCCCCGGCGGCCGCCGTGGAGGCCGCCGCGTCAGCGCTGCACGAGGCCGAGGAGCGGCTGCGGGCGGCCCGGACCGCCGCCCGCGTCGAGGAGGACGTCAGCGCCGCCGCCGCCCGGGCCGCCGAGGCCGTCGACGTCGCCCAGCGTGCCCGCGAGGCCTGGCTGGACCTGCGGGAGCGGCGACTGGCAGGGATGGCTGCCGAGCTCGCGGAGGGCCTGGTGCCCGGCGAGAGCTGCCCGGTGTGCGGGGCCCTCGACCACCCGGCGCCGGCGGCGGCAGGCGGCGACGGCGTGTCCGCCGAGGCCGAGGGCCGCGCCCGGAGGACGTGGGAGGACGCCGAGACAGCGCGGCAGGCGGCCGACCGGCGGCTCGCCGAGCTGCGCGAGCAGCTGGCACAGGCCACCGGGCGGTCCGGCGGCCTGACCGTCGGGCAGGCGGCGGCGCGCGTCAGCGCCGCGCGGCAGACCCTGGAGTCCGCGCAGGAGGCCGACGAGCACCGGACGGCAGCGCTCTCGCGCCTGGCTGCCCTCGAGACCGAGCTGGCGGACGGCCGGGCTCGCCGCGAAGAGCTCACCGCCGAGCTGGCACGCGCCCGGGCGTCGGCGGAGGAGTCCGCCCGGCGCGTCGCGGAGCTGGACGGGCGGCTCGCGGCCCTGCGCGGCGAGGACGACTCGCTGGCGAGCAGGTCGGCCCGGCTGCGGGCGCGCGTCGAGGCGCTCCAGGCCGCCCTGGACGCCCGGGCCGCGCACCGCCGGGAGGGTGCCGCTGCCGAACGGGCGGCCGAGGCGGCGGCCGCCGCCGCCCGGGACGCCGGCTTCCCGGACCCCGGGGCGGCAGCCGCGGCGCTGCGACCCGCCGAGGAGATCGAGGCCGGCGAGGCCTTCCTGCGCCGTCATCACGACCGCCGAGCAGCGGTCGAGGCCCGTCTGGCGGAGCCCGGCCTGCT
>JBMOMI010000242.1:0-5542 GCA_049325235.1 Actinomycetota bacterium
CAACCCGCCCTCGACCGGCTCGTCACCCGATGGCTGGAACGCAACCCCCACCTTCGGCCGTCGCTGACGTGAGCACGCCCGCCGTAGCCTCGGCGACATGTGCCGCAACATCACCGCCCTGCGCGGCTTGGAGCCCCCTGCAACGCCCGAGGAGATCAGCGCTGCCGCGCTGCAGTACGTGCGCAAGGTCGGCGGCCTGTCGTCGGTCTCGCCGCGGAACCAGGACGCCGTCGACCGCGCCGTCCGGCGCATCGCCCGGGCGACCAGCGAGCTGCTCGCGGAGCTGCCCGAGCGGCGTCAGCCTCCGGCCACCGAGCCTCCGCTCCGCCGCCTTGCCGCATCCGGCCGAACCGGTGGCCGCTCCCGCGGCTGACGTGCTGTGATCGACTCCTCGGGGGGACCTCGAAGGAGCCGACATGGGCACTCGTCGCCACGCCGTCCTCGCTGCGCTCGCCGCCCTGCTCGCGGCGGCCGCTCTCACGACGAGCCCGGCGGCGGCCCGTCCCGGTGACCGGGCGAGGGTCGACGTCGCCACCTACAACCTGTACCTGGGGGCGGACCTCAACCCGCTGTTCGGCGCGACCACCCCGACCGACCTCATCACCAGGGCCGGCCAGGTCTACGCCGCCATGGAGGCGACCGACTTCCCCGAGCGCGCCGAGGCCCTCGCCGACGCGATCGTCAAGGAGCGGCCCGACGTCCTCGGGCTGCAGGAGGTCGCGCTCTGGGAGACCGCTCCCGGCTCGCCCGCGGGACCAACGGGCGCCTTCACCGCCACGTACGACTTCCAGGAGCTGCTGTTCGCCGAGCTCGCCGAACGCGGGCTGCCGTACCGGGAGGTCGCGACCAACGAGAACTTCACCGGCACGCTGCCGATCTCGTTCACGACCTGGGCCCGGTTCACCGACCGCGACGTGATCGCCGTCCGCGATGGTCTGCCCGCCCGGCACCTGTCGGTCGACCCCTCGACGGTGCAGGAGGAGAACTTCTCCGCCCAGCTCACCATCCCCTCGGGTGTCCCCGGGATCCCGTCCTTCGAGGTGCCGCGCGGCTGGTCGTCAGTGGACCTCACCGCCAAGGGCTTCACGTTCCGGTTCTTCAACACGCACCTCGAGGCGTTCGGCGGCGACACGGTCCGCAACGCCCAGGCCGCCGAGCTCGTCGACGAGATCGAGGCGTCACCGTACCCGGCCGTCGTCGTCGGTGACATCAACTCCCGCCCGCCCTGCAGCGGTGTGAACACGGTGGCGTTCCAGATCCTCCTGGACGCCGGGCTGGTCGAGGTGTGGCCCGTCGCCCACCCCAAGGACCCGTGCGGCGGCTTCACCAGCGGCCAGGACGCCGACCTGCTCAACGAGGTCAGCACGCTCGACCACCGCATCGACACGATCTTCTACGACCCGGATGCCCTCACGGTGCTGAAGACCGAGGTGATCGGCGACGAGCAGCGCGACCGCAGCGAGCCGACGAACCTGTGGCCGTCGGACCACGCCGGCAGCGTCGCGACGTTGCGGACCGTGCGGCCGTGAGCTGAGCCGAGAACCCGGCCCGTAGGGTCGGGGTCGTGGCCGAGGAGCAGAAGGACACCGAGAACGCAGGCAGCGCCCACCCCACGCCGTCCGACGACCTGGTGACGACGGCGCACACCGTGGACACGCCGTCCGGCACCCTCGCCTACACGGCGACGACCGGGCGGATCGTCCTGCGCACGGAGGTGCACGAGGACGGCGCCTTCCACGGGCACCAGCCCAAGGCAGAGGTCTTCGTCACCGCCTACACCCTGGACGGCGCGGAGCCGGCGAAGCGGCCCGTCACGTTCGCCTTCAACGGCGGTCCGGGGTCGTCGTCCGTCTGGCTCCACCTCGGGCTGCTCGGGCCCCGCCGGGTGCTGATGGGGGACGCCGGCGACCTGCTGCCGCCACCGTACGGCCTGGCCGAGAACGCCGAGACGCTCCTCGCCGTCTCCGACCTGGTCTTCATCGACCCGGTGTCGACCGGCTACTCCCGCCCGGTCGAGAAGGGCAAGACGAAGGACTTCCACGGCTTCACCGGCGACCTGGAGTCGGTCGGCGAGGTGATCCGGCTCTGGACGACGCGCAACAACCGGTGGATGAGCCCGAAGCTGCTGGCCGGCGAGTCCTACGGAACGCTCCGCGCCGCCGCGCTCGCCGAGCACCTGCAGAGCCGGTACGGCATGTACCTCAACGGGATCGCGCTCATCTCAGCGGTCCTCGACATGGGCACGATCCGCTTCACCGAGGGCAACGAGACGCCCTTTCCGCTGTTCCTGCCGACCTACGCGGCCATCGCCCACTACCACGGCCTGCACGGTGACCGGCCGCTCCGCGACGTCCTCGACGAGGCGGAGGCCTATGCGGCCGGTAAGTACCCGTGGGCGCTGGGGCAGGGCAGCAGGCTGCCGGACGACGTCCGCGCCGAGCACGTGGCCAAGGTCGCCCGGCTGACCGGGCTGAGCGAGGAGTACATCGACCGCGTCGACCTGCGGATCGAGCACATCCGCTTCTACACCGAGCTGCTGCGGCAGCGGAAGCAGACCGTCGGGCGCCTCGACGGGCGCTTCACCGGCTGGAACCCCGACAACGCCGGCGAGCACATGGAGCACGACCCGTCCTACCTCGCCATCCACGGCCCGTACTCGGCGGCGTTCAACCACTACGTGCGGCACGACCTCGAGTACTCGAGCGACCTGCCGTACGAGATCCTCACCGACCGCGTGCACCCGTGGTCGTACGAGGAGTTCGAGGGCCGCGGCGTCTCGGTGACGGGCAAGCTCTCGCAGGCGATGCGTGCCAACCGGCACCTCAAGGTCCACATCGCCTGCGGCTATCACGACGGCGCCACGCCGTACTTCGCCACCGAGCACACCGTGGCGCACCTGCAGATCCCGGCAGAGCTGCGCGGCAACGTCGCCTTTGCCTACTACGAAGCGGGGCACATGATGTACGTCCACGAGCCGAGCCGCCTGCAGCAGTCCTCGGACCTCGCGGCCTGGGTGCGCGAGAGCTGCCCGGGTGAGTGACGCCGTCCCTACCATCGATCACGTGGACGACGTGCTGGACCGGCTGCGGGCGGCGGCGCCGGAGGCGCTCGCCGGGGAACCGGTTGTCGTCGCCTACCTGTTCGGGAGTCAGGCGCGGGGCACGGCGCGGGCCGACAGCGACGTGGACGTCGCGGCGCTGCTGGCGCCGGAGGTCCCTGCGGCGACCTACCTCGACGCACAGCTGCGCATCGCCCAAAAGCTCTCGGACGCAGCGCATCTCGGTGACGTCGATGTCGTCGTCCTCAACGACGCGCCGCTCCCCCTGCGCGGGCGTGTGGTGCACGACCGGCAGGTCGTGTACTGCACCGACGAACCCGCGCGGGTCGAGTACGAGAGCCTGACGTTCCGTGAGTTCGTGGACTTCCGGGTCCACGCCGAGCAGACGGACCGAGAGCTACTCGCCCGCCATGCGCAAGGACGCCGTTGATGGTCGACGCCGGGCGGCTGCGTGCCCTGCTGGACCGGATCGCCGCGGTCGGATGACTCACCAGCGCAGGCGCGGGTCGGTCGCGAGGTCCGTGAGCTGCTCGAGCGGGACGTCGCCGTCCGACATCGCCAGCCGGACCGCCCTGCGGTCGTCGGTCAGCACCGTCACGTCCTGGTAGCTGCCCACGATCGAGCCGGCGGAAGCAGGCCCGGAGCGGGTGATCTCGCTGAAGCGGACCACCAGGTTGCCGTCCCTCTCGATCTGCTCGCACCCGGGTTGCGACCAGAAGTAGACGCAGTAGTCGAGCTGTCGTGACGGCGCAGCATCCAGCCGGTAGACGGAGATCGTCAGCTGGGCGCCCCCGGGAAGAGTTCCCGTCGTCATCAGCCCCCGCCCCGGCAGCGCGCCGTCGACTGCCGGCAGGTCGCCGCCGCCCCCACCGACGGGCGCGAAGACCGGTCCAGGCACGGACCTCCAGCGCAGCGGTTCGGCGGGGATCAGCCTCTGGTCTGCCAGAGCAGCATTGACGTCGGGATACAGCTCCGTGGCGGGACGTCGGTCGCTCAGCGTCGCCGTCGGTCCCGAGCCCGCCGGGCCACCACCTCCTGGGCTCGGCATCAACTGTGGAACTGCCACGGCTAGCGACGCCACGAGAACGGCACCGAAGACCGCCTGCGCCGCGCGCAGGCGCCTCAGCGCCCGCCGGCCGCGCGCGACGTCGGCCTCGACGTCTCGGGCGGGCCCGACGTCGGCGACCGCCTGCTCCAGCATCAGCTTGAGATCCGTCACGGCGCGCTCCTCTCCAGCTCGTCGTCGAGGAGGGTCCGCAGCTTCGCCAGCCCCCGTGCGGTCTGGCTCTTCACCGTGCCGGGGTCCACGCGCATCAACCGGGCGCACTCGGCGACGTCCAGGTCCAGCCAGTGCCGGAGGACGACCGCCGTGCGCTGACCGGCCGGCAACGCCGCGAGCGCGGCTCGTACGGCGTCCCCGCTGCCGTCGGGAGTCGGCGCGGCGGCGTCCATGCGGTCCGGCACGGTCTCGCTGCTCGTCTCGCGGCGCCACCAGGGCCGGCGCGTGAGGTCGGTGAAGGCGTTGACGAGCACCGTGCGCGCATACGGCTCGGCGTTGGCGGACCTCACCCGTGGCCACGCGACGTACACCTTGGTCAAGGCGGTCTGCACCAGGTCCTCGGCGAGGTGGACGTCGCCGGCCGTCAGCAGCCGCGCCGTCCGGACCAGCGCCGGACGGCGTGCGCCGACGAACTCGGCGAACTCCGCGTCCCTGCTCCCCACACCGCTCCTACGGACGGCGGTGCGTGCGAGGTTGCACGCTCACCAGCCCCGCCGCACGCCGGACCCGGCGGCGGCCTCCGCGATGTCGGTGCGCAACTGCGCGCCCTCGAACGTGATCGCCGCGACCCCGGCGTAGGCCCGCTCCCGCGCCGCCGCCAGGTCCGAGCCCATCCCGACGACGGAGAGCACCCGGCCGCCCGCGGACACCAGGACGCCGTCGTCCCGGCGCGTCGTCCCGGCGTGCAGCACGTGGACGCCGGGCAGGTCGCCGGCCTCCTCGACGCCGCCGATCTCGTCACCGGTCCGCGGGGACGCCGGGTAGCCGGCCGCGGCCAGCACCACGGTCACCGCCGCCTCGGCCCGCCACCGCAGCGGACCGACGTCCCGCAGACGCCCGGTGGCCGCGGCCTGCAGCAGGCCACCGAGCGGTGTCCCCAGCCGGGCCAGGACGACCTGGGTCTCCGGGTCGCCGAACCGGACGTTGAACTCCACGACCCGCAGGCCGCGGGACGTCAGGGCGAGCCCGCAGTAGAGCAGCCCGGCGAACGGGGTTCCGCGGCGGTGCATCTCGTCGACCACCG
Organism: Actinomycetota bacterium; assembly: GCA_049325235.1. Taxonomy (GTDB): domain Bacteria; phylum Actinomycetota; class Actinomycetes; order Actinomycetales; family SCSIO-59966; genus SCSIO-59966. Next base: position 5,362 of record JBMOMI010000242.1, read on the forward strand.
GCTGCGCCACCCGGCGGACGACCTCGTCCACCAGCCCGGCGGGCGCCCACGGCAGGGGCGAGTAGGCGCCCATCCCGCCGGTGTTCGGTCCGGTGTCGCCGTCGCCGAGCCGCTTGAAGTCCTGCGCGGGCGCGAGCGGCACGACCGTCTCGCCGTCGGTGACGCAGAACAGCGACACCTC
>JBMOMI010000243.1:0-5508 GCA_049325235.1 Actinomycetota bacterium
AAGACGGGGGCCGACCCGATCGCGAGCAGCGTGCCGGCCGCCACGCCGGTGAGGACGACCGCGGACAGGAAGCACGCCTGGAACGAGGCCTGCGCGGCACCGGCCACCCAGACGGGAGGCCGGCGCAGCGCCCGCGTCCAGCTCTCGCCCGCCCATGCCGCCAAGGCGGTCAGCAGGACGGCGGCCAGGGCCACCCGGGCACCGCCGACGGCCACGCCCGGCGCCTCGGGGCCGAGCACCCGCGCGGTCCCGACCGTGCCGAACAGCGCCGTGCCGGTGAGGACCTGCGCGACGGCGAGTCCCCGGCTCACCGCGGCGACGCGGTCTCGTCCGGCCACGCCGGCGCGATCCGGCGCACCAGCACGGTCGCGATCCGCTTGCGGCGGCCCTCCCGCCGCTCCGCGGTCAGCTCGAGCCCGGCGACGGTGGCGGTCGCGCCGGGGATGGGGACCTTGCCGAGCGCCTTGGCGAGCAGCCCGCCGACCGAGTCGACCTCCTCCTCGTCGATCTCGACGTCGAAGAGCTCCCCCAGCTCGTCGATCGGCAAGCGGGCGCTGACCCGGTACGTGCCCTCCTCCAGGGGCTCGACGTCCGGGGTCTCCCGGTCGTACTCGTCGACGATGTCCCCGACGATCTCCTCGAGGATGTCCTCGATGGTCACCAGGCCTGCGGTGCCTCCGTACTCGTCGACGACGACCGCCACGTGGGTGGAGTCCCGCTGCATCTCGCGCAGCAGGTCGTCGACGGGCTTGCTCTCGGGCACGAAGACCGGCTCCCGCATGACGTGCTCGACGACCTCCCGCTCGGCGGCGTCCGGGTCCTCCTGGACGGCGCGCACGGTGTCCTTGAGGTAGAGCACGCCGAGCAGGTCGTCGACCGAGTCTCCGATCACGGGCACGCGGGAGAACCCGGAACGCAGGAACAGGTTCATCGCCTTGCGCAGCGACGTCCCGCGGTCGACCGAGACCATGTCGGTGCGCGGCACCATCACCTCGCGGGCGAGGGTGTCGCCCAGCTCGAACACCGAGTGGATCATCTGCCGTTCCCCGGCCTCGATGACCTCCGACTCACTCGCCAGGTCGACGAGCTCACGCAGCTCGTTCTCCGTCGAGAACGGCCCGTCGCGGAACCCGGGGCCGGGCGTCACCGCATTGCCGAGCAGCACGAGCAGCCGGGCCAGCGGCGCCACGGCCCGGACCGGCCCGCGCACCACCGGGACGAGCACCAGCGCGAACGCCTCGGCGTGCTGCCGTCCCAGGGTGCGCGGAGCGACGCCGACGAGCAGGAAGGTGGCCACCGCCATCACCAGCGAGGCGACCGTGAGCAGCAGCGGCCAGCGGCCGAGCACGCCGGCCAGCGCGATCGTCGCGGCGACGACCGCCGCCGTCTCCGCGGTCACGCGCAGCAGCGTCGAGCTGCTGATGAAGGAGGCCAGGTCGCCGAGCACCTGCTGGACGGCGACGGCCCCGCGACGGCCGTCGGCCACGAGCCGGGCGGCCTCGGGCCGGGTCAGGCGGCCGAGCGCCGCCTCCACCGCCGCGAGCAGGGCCGCGACCACGACCAGAGCGACGACGCCTGCGGTCAGCCACCCTGCCGGGGCGCCGCTCACCCTCGGCCGCGGCCGGACAGGAAGGTCAGGAGCAGCCGGCGCTGCAGGCCGAACATCTCCTTCTCCTCCTCCGGCTCCGCATGGTCGTACCCGAGCAGGTGCAGGATGCCGTGCGCGGTGAGCAGCAGGAGCTCCTCGGCGCTGGAGTGGCCGGCGGCACTCGCCTGCCGTGCCGCGACCTCCGGGCACAGGACGACGTCACCGAGCAGCCCCGGGGGGCTCGGCTCGCCCTCGCGGCCGGGCCGCAGCTCGTCCATCGGGAACGACAGGACGTCGGTCGGGCCCGGCTCGTCCATCCACTGCTCGTGCAGCCGGCTCATCGTCTCGACGTCCACGAGCAGCACCGACAGGTCCGCCTGCGGGTGCACGTGCATCTGGTCGAGCACGTACCGGGCCAGGTCCGCGACCTCGGTCTCGTCGACCTCCCGCCCGGACTCGTTCACCACCTCGACGCTCATCGGCGCGCCTACGCCCGCGGGGGCCGGGCGGACCGGCGGGCCACCTGGCGGGTGGCGTCCCACCGGCCGTAGGCGTCGACGATGTCGCTCACCAGCTTGTGCCGCACCACGTCGTGGCTCGTCAGCATCGCGAAGTGGACGTCGTCGACGCCCCCGAGGATCTCCTGGACGACGCGCAGCCCCGACAGGGTGCCGGTCGGCAGGTCCACCTGCGTGATGTCGCCGGTGACGACCATCTTGGAGCCGAACCCGAGGCGGGTGAGGAACATCTTCATCTGCTCGGCGGAGGTGTTCTGCGCCTCGTCGAGGATGACGAACGCGTCGTTCAGCGTGCGACCGCGCATGTAGCCCAGTGGCGCGACCTCGATGGTGCCCGAGGCCATCAGCCGCGGGATCGCCTCGGGATCCATCATGTCGTGCAGCGCGTCGTACAGCGGCCGCAGGTACGGGTCGATCTTCTCCGACAGCGTGCCGGGCAGGAAGCCGAGCCGCTCACCGGCCTCGACCGCCGGCCGCGTCAGGATGATCCGGTTGACGTGCTTGGCCTGCAGCGCCTGCACCGCCTTGGCCATGGCCAGGTACGTCTTGCCGGTGCCGGCGGGACCGATGCCGAAGACGACCGTGTGCTCGTCGATGGCGTCGACGTAGCGCTTCTGGTTCAGCGTCTTCGGCCGGATGGTGCGGCCGCGGTTGGACAGGATGTTCAGCGTCAGCACGTCCGCCGGCCGCTCGGTGGACTGCTGCCGCAGCATGCCGATCGAGCGCTCGACGGCGTCCGGGGTCAGGCCGTGGCCCGCCTCGAGGACGGCGAGCATCTCGTCGACGAGCCGCTCGACGAGGGCCACGTCGCCCGCCTCGCCGGTGAGCGTCACCTCGTTGCCGCGGGCGAGCACGTCGACCCGCGGGAAGGCCCGCTCGATGACCGACAGGAGCTCGTCACGCGCTCCGAGCAGGGACACCATGGACACCTGGGACGGCACCACGATCTTGTGCTGGGACTGGTGATGCGGCTGCTCGGCCATGGTCGGGCGCTGGGCCCCTGCTCCTTGCACGGACGGCGACAGGTCGTTCTCATCGTAGAGGTCAGCCGGGCGGCCAGCCCAGCGAACGCCCGCCGAGCACGTGGCCGTGCACGTGGAAGACGCTCTGGTGCGCGGCGCGACCGGTGTTGAAGACGAGCCGGAACTCCCCGCCGCACTCGTCGGCCGCGACCTGCGAACCGACTCGCACGACGTCCCTCAGCAGGTCGCCGTCCGCTGCGGCCAGAGCCGCGACGTCGCTGTGGTGGTCGACCGGGACGACGAGCACGTGCACCGGGGCCTGGGGGTCGATGTCGCGGAACGCGACCACGCGGTCGTCGCGGTGGACGACGTCGGCCGGGGCGTCCCCGCCGACGACCTTGCAGAACAGGCAGTCCGGGTCAGCAGGCATACCGGGAGCCTAGGGGCGGACACGGCGGGCCGCGAGAAGCGGTGCGGTGGCCGGAGTGGTCCACACTGGGCGTCCGTGAGCCTCGGACACCGACACGGCGCCCACGTCGCCGCCCCCGCCCCGGACGCACCCGACGAGCCGGTGGAGACCGCGACCGGGCGCGCCCGCGCCGTCCTGGTCGCGCTCGTCGTCCTGCTCGCCCTCGCGTCGGCCACCGGGCTGGTGCTGCTGTGGCCGTCGGGCGAGCAGGCACCGGCCGTCAGCGTGCCCGGCGTCTACGACGACGTCGACATGCTCGAGGCGGTCGTCGTCGACGCCGGGATCGCCACGTGCCCCGGCATGTCCGAGGACCGGCTGCCGGACGGGACGATCCCGGCCGGGACGGACTGCGCGTGGGCGGACGTCCGCCTCACCGGCGGGGACGCCGCCGGGCAGACGCTGCGGGTCGACATCGCGCCGCAGGTCTACCGCGCCGGGATCGCCGACGGCGCCGAGGTGGAGCTGGCCCGCTACGACGGCGCCTCCCCCGGCGAGGACGTCTACGTGTGGGTGGACTACTCCCGCGACCTGCCGCTCGGCGTCATCGGCGCGGTGTTCGCCGTCCTCGTCGTCGCGGTCGCCCGCCTGCGGGGGATCGCGGCCCTGGCGGGGCTGGTGGTCGCCTACCTCACGATCGTCTCGTTCATGCTGCCCGCGCTGCGGGCCGGGGAGAGCCCGGTGCTCGTCGCGCTCACCGCCTCCGTGGCGATCATGACGGTCGTGCTGTACGCCGCGCACGGGTTCTCGATGAAGACGACCACGGCCCTGCTCGGCACGGTCGCCGGGGTCGCGCTGTCGGCGCTGCTCGGGTCGTGGGCCACGAGCGCCACCCGGCTGGGTGCCCCGACGACCGAGGAGGGCTTCAACCTCAGCGTGCTCACCGGCATCGACGACCTGTCCGGCCTGGTGCTGTGCAGCGTCGTCATCGCGAGCCTCGGCGTGCCAGTCGCGCCACGCTGTTCACCAGCGGGATGCGGATCGGCCGGGACCACCTGGCGTCGACCGACTACACGATCGCCTTCGCGTACGCCGGCGCCGCCCTGCCCACGCTGCTGCTCATCGACATCTACGCCCAGCCGCTCGGCCAGGTCGTCACGAGCGGGCCGATCGCCGAGGAGATCGTGCGCACGGCGGTCGGCGCCATCGGTCTCATCGCGACCGTGCCGCTCACCACGGCGATCGCGGTCGCCTCGGTGCGCTCGCGGCGGGCCTGAGACCGGACCGAGACCCGGCGTCCCGGCGTGCCGCCGCGGCCGCGTGTCAACCGCACGGCAGGCTCGCGCGTGTCCAGGGTGTGATCGCGACGCGGGAGGGGGTGCGGGCCGTGCCGGACGCCGCCCGTCCCCTCGGCGGCCGGTCCTCGGCGGGCGGCGACCCTGCCGCCTGGGACGCCGACACCGCGGTCGCGAACCTGTACGCCGCGCACTGGCGCCCGCTGGTACGGCTGGCCGCGCTGCTGACCGGTGAGACCAGTTGGGCGGAGGAGGTCGTCGCGGACGCCTTCGTCGCCCTGCACCGGCGCTGGCCGCGTCTGCACGACCCGCAGGCGGCCTTCGGCTACCTGCGGGCCAGCGTGGTCAACGGCAGCCGCTCGGTGCGGCGCCACCGGGACGTCGAGGTGCGCCGCCGCCTCCCGGGTGCCCCGGCGCCAGCGGGGCCCGAGGAGCGGGCGCTGCGCACCGACGAGGACGCCCGCGTCGTGCTGGCGCTGCGGCGGCTGCCGCGGCGCCAGCAGGAGGTCCTGGTGCTGCGGTACTACGAGGACGCCACCGAGGCGGAGATCGCGGAGGCGCTGGGCATCTCCCGCGGGGCGGTGAAGAGCCACGCGCACCGCGGCATGTCCGCCCTGCGCGCTGCGCTGACCGAGGAGGGGCTGCTGTGAGCGACCACGGCGACGTCCCCCGGGTCGGGCCCGGCTCCGGGGACGCAGACGACGAGACAGCGCGGCTGCTGCGCCGCGCCCTGAGGAGG
>JBMOMI010000244.1:0-5505 GCA_049325235.1 Actinomycetota bacterium
GCCGGACTCATGGCGCCACCGTACGCATGGCAACGGCCGCGAGCGCGGCGCGCACCAGCTCGACCACCTCCACCCTGCCCGCAGTGACGTCGTCCACGGCCACCCAGGCCGCGTCGGCAGTCGTCCCCTCGGACTCCAGGACCCGCGGCGAGGACGCGCTTCTCACGCAGCCCAGGAACACCAGCCGCACCGCGTGGAAGTCCTCCAGCGTCCCGTCCGGGGCATGGCCGGTCAGGTGCAAGGAGTCCACCTCCACGAGGGGCCCGACCTCGACGTCCAGGCCGGTCTCCTCGTACGCCTCTCGTCGCGCCGCCTGTCGCGGGTGCTCCCCGTGCGCGACGCCGCCGCCGGGCAACGTCCACGCTCCAGGGCGCGTCGTTGCAGCCGAGAGCTGGGTCAGCAGCAGCCGCTCGTCGTCGCGGCAAAACACGTACGCGCCGAGGCGCTGCCGGCGCACGGGAACAGCGGAGGTCACGGTGCGACCGTAGAGCGCGGTGGGCTCACCCCGCCCCTAGGGTGGGCACCATGTCGGGAATCGCCACCCTGCGACGCCGCGCCTACACGGCTGCGCTCGTGGCGTTCCGGCGACTGCCGGCGGTGGTGCGCCGCAGCCTCGTCAGCGCCGGCACCCCTGGCTTCACTGTCGGCGCCGTCTGCGCGCTTGAGCACGGCGACCACATGCTGTTCCTGCGCCAGCCGCACCGTGCGGGCTGGAGCCTTCCCGGAGGCCTGCTCGGCCGCGGCGAGTCGCCCCGCGAGGCGGTGGTGCGCGAGGTGCGCGAGGAGACCGGGCTCGAGGTCGAGGTCGGCCTGCCGGTCACGACGCACGTCAACGCGCGCGTGCGCCGGGTCGACGTCATCTACGCCATCAGCGTCCCCAGCCGGCCCGAGGTCAGTCCCGGCGGCGAGGCGAAGGACGCGCGCTGGCTGCTGCCGGAGGAGGTGCTGCCGGACGCCGACGGGCCGACGCGCGAGATCCTCGCCCTGCTGCACGCCGTCCGGCGCGAGGGCGCGTACGACGGCCGCGTCCTCACCACCGGGTCGTGAGCGGGCTCGCCGCCGTCGTGCTCGCCGCCGGGCACGGCACCCGCCTGCGACCGTTGACCACGCTGCGGCCCAAGGCGCTCTGCCCGGTGGGCGGTGTGCCGCTGGTGGACCGCGCTCTCGCCAGGGTCGAGCCGGTCGTCGGCCACGGGCCGGCCGGCGTCGCGGTCAACGCTCATGCGCTGGCAGAGCAGGTCGTCGACCACGTGGGCGACCGTGCGCACGTGTCGGTGGAGCAGCCCGAAGCGCTCGGCACGGCGGGGGCTCTGGGCGCCCTGCGGGACTGGCTGGACGGCCGCGACGTGCTCGTCACCAACGCCGACGCCTACCTGGCCGGCGACCTCGCGGGCCTCGTCGACGGCTGGCGCGGTGACCGGTGCCGGCTGTTCGTCGTCCCCGCCAATGGCCCCGGGGACTTCGACGGTCAGCACTACGTCGGCGCCGCCCTGCTGCCCTGGCGGACGGTCCGCGCGCTGCCAGCCGAGCCGTCGGGCCTCTACGAGGTGCTGTGGCGTGACGAGCACGCCGCCGGCCGGCTGGAGCTCGTCCCGTTCCTCGGCACGGCGATCGACTGCGGGACGCCGACCGACTACCTGCGCGCCAACCTGCACGCGTCCGGCGGTCGCAGCGTCGTCGGCGACGGGGCGGTCGTCGAGGGCACCATCGAGCGGTGCGTCGTGTGGGACGGCGCCTACGTCGGCCCGGACGAGCACCTGGTGGAGTGCATCCGCGCGGGCAGCCCCGCAGAGCCCTTGACCGTGCCGGCTCCGCTGAACCAAGACTGAGCAGGTGAGGTACCAGCGCGCCCTCGAGCACCTGCGGGAGACGGCGGACCTCGCCGCCACCGTGCCCCTCGACGTCCGGAACCCTGCGGGGGACGGCATCTGCGCGCTGTGGGTCTTCGGCGACGTCCTCGACCACCCGCGTCAGGCCCTCGAGCGCCTGCAGCTCGCGTTTGTGTGGACCGGCCGCCCGCCGAGGTCGCCTGGTGGGTCGAACCGCCCGACCTCGCCTCCTGGGCCGACCGCACCCGGATCAACCGGCGCCCGATCGAGTCTTGGTGGCGACCGGTGTCCCGGCCGGTCTGGAACCACTACATCCGGCGCCCGGCTCTCGTCTGGAGCCGTGCCGAAGGGCTGGCCCACGAGACGCTGGCGGCGCTGGACGCCGGTGACCCGCAGCCGGTGCGGGCCCCACAGCCCTCCGCCGAGGAGTACCTCACCCAGCTGCGCGGCGAGGAAGAGGCCAGCCGCATGCACCTGGTCTCCGTGATCCGCTGGCTGGACGACGACAGGACGTACCACGTCAAGCTCGACAGGAAGTTCGACCGCCTCGAGCGCGCGGCGCGCGGTCTGCTGGACACGGCCGAGGCCGTGGCGAGCGCCTCGGCTGCCGCGGCCCGGGAGCGCCCCGGCTGAGAGCCCGTCGGAACCGGGAGCGACAGGCGGCCGTAGTCGTCCGACATGGCCAGTCCAGGTGGACGACCATGAGGTTCCGGGACGGTCGCGGGCGAAGCCTCTCGTCGCGCCCCGGCGCACGGACTACCGTGGGATCGGCCGACGTGGCCGTCGGGGCCGCCGGCCGTGACAGGAGCACGCCATGTCGGACAAGTCCCATACCCGCGGGCACCAGGAGAAGAAGCCCGGGCGGTCGGTCAAGGAGAAGCGGGCCGCGAAGAAGGCCAAGCACGCCGCGGTCGAGGTCCGCGACCAGGTCTCGGAGATCCGCAAGCGCTGAGCCGGTCAAGCGCTGAGCGGGCCGCGACCCTCACTCCCACTCGATCGTGCCCGGGGGCTTGCTGGTGACGTCCAGCACGACGCGGTTCACGCCGTCCACCTCGTTGGTGATCCTCGTCGAGATCTTCGCCAGCAGGTCGTGCGGCAGGCGTGCCCAGTCCGCCGTCATCGCGTCGTCCGAGGTGACCGGTCGCAGCACGACCGGATGGCCGTAGGTGCGCTCGTCGCCCTGCACGCCCACCGACCGGACGTCGGCCAGCAGCACGACGGGGCACTGCCAGATCGCCCGGTCCAGGCCGGCGGCGGTGAGCTCCTCGCGCACGATGAGGTCGGCGGCGCGCAGCGTCTCGAGCCGCTCGCGCGTCACCTCGCCGACGATCCGGATGCCGAGGCCCGGGCCGGGGAACGGCTGCCGCCACACGATCGCCTCGGGCAGGCCGAGCTGCTCGCCGACCGCGCGCACCTCGTCCTTGAAGAGGGTCCGCAGCGGCTCGACGAGCTCGAAGGCCAGGTCGTCCGGCAGCCCGCCGACGTTGTGGTGGCTCTTGATCGTCGCCGCGCCCTCGCCGCCACCGGACTCCACGACGTCCGGGTAGAGCGTGCCCTGGACGAGGAACCGGACCTCCTCGCCGTGCTCCCCCGCCTCGGCGACGATCTCGCGGGCCGCCGACTCGAACGCCCGGATGAACTCCCGGCCGATGATCTTGCGCTTCTCTTCGGGGTCGGTGACCCCCTCCAGCGCGGCCAGGAACGCGTCGGCGGCGTTCACCACCTTGAGCTTCACGCCGGTCGCCTCGACGTAGTCGCGCTCGACCTGCTCGGACTCACCGGCGCGCAGCAGGCCGTGGTCGACGAAGACCGCGGTCAGCTGGTCGCCGACCGCCTCGTGGACGAGGGCGGCGGCGACCGCGGAGTCGACCCCGCCCGACAGGCCGCAGATCACGTCGGCGTCGCCGACCTGGTCCCGGATCCGCTGCACCTGCTCGGCGATGACGTTGCCCGTCGTCCAGTCGGGCTCGATCCCGGCGCCGCGGCGCAGGAAGTTCTCGATCACCTGCTGGCCGAACGTCGAGTGCTTCACCTCCGGGTGCCACTGGACGCCGAACAGCCGGCGCTCGGCGTCCTCGAACGCCGCGACGGGTGCGCCGGACGACGTCGCGGTCACCGCGAACCCCGGCGGCGCCTCCTGGACGGCGTCCCCGTGCGACATCCACACGCTCTGGGTCTCCGGCTGGCCGCTGAGCAGCGTGCTGTCCTGCGGCTGGACCCGGACCTGGGTGCCGCCGTACTCCCGCAGCCCGGTCCGGGCCACGCGGCCGCCGAGCGCGAGGGCCATCGCCTGGTGCCCGTAGCAGATCCCGAGGACCGGCACGCCGGCCTCGAACAGCGCCGGGTCGACGCGCGGGGCGCCCTCGGCGTACACCGAGGAGGGGCCGCCGGACAGGATCACGGCGAGCGGCTCTCGCTCGAGCATCTGCTCGACGGGCATCGAGTGCGGCACGATCTCGGAGTACACGTCGGCCTCGCGGACGCGTCGCGCGATCAGCTGCGCGTACTGGGCGCCGTAGTCGACGACGAGCACCGGCCGGTGTCCCGTGCCGGGGCCGGTCTGCGCCGCACCGGTGGCGGGCGCGCCGTCGGCTACGACCTCCGACGTCGGGTCGGGCCGGGCCGGGCGGGTGGGGACGTCGTCGGGGCTGCTGCCGGGGACGGTCACCGCGCCAGGGTAGTGCCGCCCGCCGGGCGTCCCTCGAGGGTGGCGATGCGTCCGTGCGCCTCGCGCGTGACCCGCCGCTCGACGACGAACGACAGGCCCGGGACGACGCCGGCGGCGACCAGGGTGATCAGCCGGCCGGCGCCCCAGCGCAGCTTGGACCACATGTCGACGACGGTGACGAGGTAGACCACGTAGATCCAGCCGTGGGTGATCGCGATCCAGTCGCCGAGCACCGCCTCGCCGGCGTTGAGGCCGTACTTCAGCGCCATCTCGAGGGTGAGCAGGAGCAGGAAGGTGCCGGTGACCCAGGCCATCACGCGGTAGCGGGTCAGCGAGGCGGCGAGCTTGCTGGGTGCCAGGGGGCGCGCGGTCACGGCAGCGATTCTGCCCGGGGCTGCTCGGCGTCCCGCGCGGCGGCCTCCTGCTCGACCTGGCGCCGGTGCGCGTCGCGGACCAGCCGCCACCAGAAGAACACCGCGAACGCGGCGAACAGCCACCACTGCAACGCATAGGAGAGGTTCTGCAGCGCGAAGCCGTTCTCCAGCTCGGTCGCGGGCACCGGCCGCAGCGGCGGCTCGGGCTCGGTCACCGCGAGGTACGCGGTGTAGACCGGCGGCTCCCACACGTTGACGAGGTCGACCGGCGAGACCGCGGGGACCTGGGTGACGTCCGGGGTCTGCCCTCCGGCTGGCGGCTCCCCTTGCTCGAGGCGTCCCTCGACGGTGGTGCGGCCGGTGGGCACGGGAGGCGTGGGCTCGCCGTCGGGGAGCCACCCCAGCACGACGGCCAGCGTTCCACCGGAGCCCTCGACCTCCAGCGGCGCGAGCAGCCACCGACCCGGTTCGCCGTCCAGGGGACGGTCCCGTACGACGAGGACGCGGTCGCCGTCCAGCTGGCCGGTGGCCCGGACCATGCGGCGCACGTCCTCACCGCTGACCGGCTCGGCCGGGGCCAGGACGTCGTCCAGCGGGGCGACCGCCTGGGGCGCGGGCGCGGCTGCAGCCTGGG
>JBMOMI010000245.1:0-5473 GCA_049325235.1 Actinomycetota bacterium
CGCGGCCGCGCGTCGTGGCCTGCTGCTCGCCCCGGGCCCGCGCTTCTCCACCGGTCACGCGTTCGACGACCGCCTGCGCCTGCCGTACAGCCAGCCGGTCGACGTCCTGGACCGCGCCGTGCTGACGCTGGCCGAGGTCGTCAGCGAGGTCCGCGCGCCCGCCTCGGACGACGACCAGGCCGCGCTCGTCGTCTGAGTCGGGGCCTCAGCGGGCGAGGAACCCGAGCAGGTCGTGGCGGGTCAGGACGCCGGCCGGCTTGCCGTCGACGAGGACCATGACCGCGTCGTGGTCCTCGAGCAGCCGCCGGGCGGCGTCCAGCGGCTCGCCGCCACCGACCTGCGGCAGCGGCGGCTGCATGTGGTCGCGCACCGGGTCCGACATGCGCGCCTTGCCGGAGAACACCGCCTGCAGCAGCTCCCGCTCGTTCACCGACCCCATCACCTCACCGGCCATCACCGGCGGCTCGGCACCGACGACCGGCATCTGCGAGACGCCGTACTCGCGCAGGATCTCGATCGCGTCCCGCACGGTCTCGGTCGGGTGCGTGTGGACCAGGTCCGGCAGCTCGCCGCCCTTGCCGCGCAGCACGTCGGCGACGGTGGCGTCCCCGCCCCCGGGCACGAAGCCGTAGGACGCCATCCACCGGTCGTTGAAGATCTTGGTGAGGTACCCGCGCCCGCCGTCGGGGAGCAGGACGACGACCACGGCGTCCTCGTCGAGCGTGCGCGCCACCCGCAGCGCGGCCACGACGGCCATGCCGCAGGAGCCGCCGACGAGCAGCCCCTCCTCGCGCGCCAGGCGGCGCGTCATCGCGAACGACTCCGCGTCGCTGACGGCGATGACCTCGTCCGGCACCGACGGGTCGTACGCGCGGGGCCAGAAGTCCTCCCCGACGCCCTCGACCAGGTACGGCCGGCCGGTGCCGCCCGAGTACACCGAGCCCTCGGGGTCCGCGCCGATGACCCGGACCCGCCCGCCGCTGACCTCCTTGAGGTAGCGGCCGGTGCCGGTGATCGTGCCGCCGGTGCCGATCCCGGCGACGAAGTGGGTCACCCGGCCGTCGGTGTCCTGCCAGATCTCCGGCCCGGTGGTGGCGTAGTGGGACGCCGGTCCCTCCGGGTTGGAGTACTGGTCCGGCTTCCAGGCCCCCTCGATCTGCTGGACCAGCCGGTCGGACACCGAGTAGTAGGAGTCGGGGTGGTCCGGCGGGACGGCGGTCGGGCAGACCACGACCTCGGCCCCGTACGCGCGCAGCACGTTGCGCTTGTCCTCGCTGACCTTGTCGGGGCAGACGAAGACGCAGTCGTAGCCCCGCTGCTGGGCGACCAGCGCGAGGCCGACGCCGGTGTTGCCCGAGGTCGGCTCGACGATCGTGCCGCCCGGCCGCAGCTGCCCGGAGCGCTCGGCAGCCTCCACCATCCGCAAGGCGATGCGGTCCTTCACCGACCCGCCCGGGTTCATGTACTCGACCTTGGCCAGGACGGTCGCCGCGATCCCCTCGGTCACCGAGTGGAGGCGCACCAGCGGCGTGTGCCCGACGAGGTCCATGATGTGCTCCGCGTACTTCACGGCGCACATGCTCGCAGACGCGCAGCGTCGCAGTCGTGCCCGCCGTTCCGCCGTGCCGCTGGCTCCCGGTGCCCGCGGGCTGCGCGTAAGGGAACTGGCACGCCTGCCGCCGCGTCGTCCGTGGCAGGTCGTACGGTTGTCCTTGATCGTGACCGGTCTGCACAGGAGGTCGGCCATGTCCCGGGCCAACAGGGCGCGCCAGGTGGCGGCTGCCGCTGCCCTGGGCGGGGGCGGGCTGACCTTCGTCGGGGCACTGGGCATCGCCGTCGTGGCGGTCGAGGCGCGGCTGGCCCGCCGCTGGATCGGTCAGCCGTTCGGGCAGGCGGGGCCCGAGGCCGACGGCGTGTACGGGTCGGGACCGGGGGATCCCATCGAGCTGGGCGTGCTGGGCGACTCCAGCGCGGACGGACTGGGCGCGCAGACCCCGGAGGAGACCCCCGGCGCGATCCTGGCATCGGGACTGGCCGCGGTGGCCGGCCGCCCGGTCCGCCTGACGAACGTCGCGGTCGTCGGGGCCGAGTCGACGCACCTCGACGCGCAGGTGAGCGAGCTCCTGGCTCGCGTCCCCCGACCGGACGTCGCCGTCGTCCTCATCGGCGGCAACGACGTGACCCACCGAATCAGGGTGCCGGTCGCCGTCCGGGCGCTGGCCGCCGCCGTCACGCGGCTGCGGAACGCGGGGTGCGAGGTGGTCGTGGGCACGTGCCCCGACCTGGGCACGATCGAGCCGATCCCGCAGCCGCTGCGCACGATCGCGCGGCGGTGGAGCCGGGATCTGGCCGCGGCCCAGACGGTGGCCGTCGTCGAGGCGGGCGGGCGCACCGTGTCGCTCGGCGACATGCTCGGGCCGGAGTTCGCCGCCTCTCCCCGCGAGATGTTCAGCGCCGACCGGTTCCACCCGTCGGCGGCGGGGTACGCGCGCTGCGCCGCGGCGCTGCTGCCCAGCGTCTGCGCGGCAGCCGGCTACTGGCCGGACGGCGGCGCGGAGCGGGCACCCGACCTGCGCCGGGGCGAGGGCATCGCCCCGGTGGCCGAGGCGGCCGCCGCAGCGGCGGAGGAGCCGGGCACCGAGGTGGCCGGGGCCAGCGTCGCCGGCGCGGACCGCGGCCCGCTCGGTCGGTGGGCCACGCTGCTGCGGCGTCGCCGACCGGCCCTTCCGGGGCCGCGGGTGGCGAGGCAGGATGACGCCCAGACCGAGGACGCCGGGGTTACCGGCGAGTAACCCGCACGGGTAGGCTCGGTCCACCTGCCCGGACCGAGGAGGACGACATGCCCGAGGCCGTCATCGTCAGCACCGCCCGCAGCCCGATCGGGCGCGCGTTCAAGGGGTCGCTCAAGGACGTCCGGCCGGACGACCTGGCCGCGACCATCGTCCAGGCCGCTCTGGACAAGGTGCCCGCGCTCGACCCGTCCGAGGTGGACGACCTGTACCTCGGCTGCGCCGAACCGTGGGGCGAGCACGGCATGAACATGGCCCGCGTGGTCGCCGTCCTCGCCGGGTACGACCACCTGCCCGGGGCGACCGTCAACCGGTTCTGCTCCTCGAGCGTGCAGACGACCCGGATGGCGTTCCACGCGATCAAGGCAGGCGAGGGTGAGGTGTTCGTCTCTGCCGGTGTCGAGATGGTCTCGCGCTACAAGGGCTTCGCCGGGGCCGGCCAGGGCACCGACGAGTGGCTGAACCCGGTCTTCGCCGACGCCCAGGCGCGCAGCGCACGACTGGCAGAGACCAACGAGACGTGGACCGACCCGCGTGAGACCGGCGGGCTCCCCGACGTCTACCTGGCGATGGGGCAGACCGCCGAGAACGTCGCCACGTTCCGCGGGGTGTCGCGGCAGCGGCAGGACGAGTGGGGCGTGGAGAGCCAGAACCGCGCGGAGAAGGCCATCGCCGACGGCTTCTTCGCCCGCGAGATCACTCCGGTGGCCACACCGGACGGCAGGGTCGTCGAGGCGGACGACTCCCCGCGCGCCGGCGTCACCCTGGAGGCGGTGCAGGCGCTCAACCCGGTCTTCCGCGAGAACGGCACGGTGACGGCAGGGAACTGCTGCCCGCTCAACGACGGCGCCGCGGCGCTCGTCGTCATGAGCGACACCAAGGCGCGTGACCTCGGCCTGACGCCGCTGGCCCGCGTGGTGTCCACCGGTGTCTCGGCCCTGTCCCCGGAGATCATGGGCCTGGGTCCGGTCGAGGCGTCCCGCCAGGCGCTGGCCCGTGCCGGGATGACGATCGACGACATCGACCTGGTGGAGATCAACGAGGCGTTCGCGGCGCAGGTGCTGCCGAGCGCCGACGACCTCGGCATCGACCTCGACAAGCTCAACGTGCACGGCGGCGCGATCGCGCTCGGTCACCCGTTCGGGATGACCGGTGCACGGATCACCACGACGCTGCTCAACGGCCTGCAGTCGCGGGACAAGCAGCTCGGGCTGGAGACGATGTGCGTCGGTGGTGGCCAGGGCATGGCCATCATCTACGAGCGCCTGAGCTAGACCGTAGTTCCCCCCGAGGGATCAAGATCGACTTTGGCTTGTGCTTGTGACCTGGGGATTTATGCCTGGGTCCGGCCCGTGACGTAGTCATGTAATCCTGGGTAGGAACGATGCCCGGCGCCGTGTTGTTGCGGGGATTCTCTGCTTGCCCGTGGTACGAAGTAGGCATGTACGTGACCAGGGTGCCGAATCGGGGGTCGCCGCCGGCGGTGCTGCTGCGGGAGAGCTACCGGGAGGGCGGGAAGGTGCGCACCCGCACCCTGGCGAACCTGACCAGGTGGCCACCGGAGAAGGTCGACGCGTTGACGCGGCTGCTCAAGGGCCAGGCGCCGCTGGTGGATTGGGCCGGCGCGTTCGAGATCGGCCGCAGCCTGCCGCATGGGCACGTGGCGGCGGTGCTGGGTACCGCGCGCCGCCTGGGGATCGAGGAGCTGATCGACCCGATCCCCTCACGCACGCGGGATCTGGTGATGGCGATGCTGGTGGCCCAGGTGATCTCGCCGGGCTCCAAGCTGGCGTTCGCCCGCGGGCTGCGGACCGAGACCGCCACCAGCTCGCTGGGGCAGGTGCTGGGGATCTCCGGGGCCGATGAGGACGACCTGTACGCGGCGATGGACTGGGCGCTGGACCGCAAAGGGGCCATCGAGGCGGGCCTGGCCGGCCGGCACCTGGCCGACGGCACGCTGGTGCTGTATGACGTGTCCTCGGCGGCGTTTGAGGGCCGCACCTGCCCGCTGGGCCGGATCGGGCACGCCCGGGACGGGGTGAAGGGCCGGCTGCAGATCGTCTACGGGCTGTTGTGCTCCACCGCCGGGGTGCCGGTGGCGATCGAGGTGTTCGACGGCAACACCGCCGACCCGGCCACGCTGACCGCCCAGGTGACCAAGCTCAAGGACCGGTTCGGGCTCACTCACGTGTGCCTGGTCGGGGACCGCGGGATGCTGACCAGCGCCCGGATCGACACCGAGCTGCGGCCGGCGAAGCTGGACTGGATCAGCGCGCTGCGCGCCCCGCAGATCAAGGCGCTGGTCGCCGACGGCGCGATGCAGCTGTCGCTGTTCGATGAGCAGAACCTGCTCCAGATCAGCCACCCGGACTACCCCGGGGAGCGCCTGGTGTGCTGCCGCAACCCGGTGCTGGCCGACGAACGCGCCCGCAAACGCGGCGAGCTGCTGGCCGCCACCGAAACCGAGCTGGCCAAGATCCAGGCGGCCACCGTCCGGGAGCGGCGGCCGCTGCGCGGCAAGGACAAGATCGCGCTGCGGGTCGGCAAGGTGATCAACCGGTACAAGGTCGCCAAGCACTTCACCATCGACATCGGTGAGGACTCACTTTCATTCTCCCGCAAGGAGAACCAGATCGCCGCCGAGGCCGCCCTGGACGGTATCTACGTGCTGCGCACCAGCCTGG
>JBMOMI010000246.1:0-4402 GCA_049325235.1 Actinomycetota bacterium
GTGGACGCCCCCGTCACGGTGTTGCGCGTGTACTGCACGTGCCCGGGGCAGTCCGCCAGCACGAAGGACCGGCGGGCGGTCGCGAAGTAGCGGTAGGCGACGTCGATCGTGATGCCCTGCTCGCGCTCGGCCCGCAGGCCGTCGGTGAGCAGCGCGAGGTCGACGCGCTCCAGCCCGCGGTCCCGGCTGACGCGCTCGACGGCGTCCAGCTGGTCGGCGAGGACGCTCTTGGAGTCGTGCAGGAGCCGGCCGACGAGCGTCGACTTCCCGTCGTCCACCGACCCCGCGGTCGCGAGCCGCAGCAAGGTGCTCATCAGAAGTACCCCTCCTTCTTGCGGTCCTCCATCGCGGCCTCGGACAGCCGGTCGTCGGCGCGGGTCGCGCCGCGTTCGGTGACGCGCGTGGCGGCGACCTCCCGGACCACCCCGTCGACGTCCACCGCGTCGCTCGGCACGGCGCCCGTGCACGACATGTCGCCGACCGTGCGGTACCGCACCCGCTGCCGCGACACGGTCTCGCCGGCGCGGGGCGCCGACCACGGGCCGACCGCGAGGAGCATCCCGTTGCGGGAGAACACGTCTCGCTCATGGGCGAAGTACAGCGACGGCAGCTCGATGCGCTCGCGCTGCACGTAGCGCCAGACGTCGAGCTCGGTCCAGTTCGACAGCGGGAACGCCCGCACGTGCTGGCCCGGGGCGTGGCGGCCGTTGTACAGGTTCCACAGCTCCGGCCGCTGGTTGCGCGGGTCCCACTGCCCGAGCTCGTCGCGCAGGCTGATGACGCGCTCCTTGGCGCGGGCCTTCTCCTCGTCGCGGCGTCCCCCGCCGAAGACGGCGTCGTAGCGGCCCTCGGCGATGGCGTCGAGCAGCGGCACCGTCTGCAGGGGGTTGCGAGTGCCGTCGGGCCGCTCGCGCAGCCGGCCGTCGTCGATGTAGTCCTGCACGCTGGCCACGTGCAGCCGCACGCCGAGCCGCGCCACGGTCGCGTCGCGGAACGCGAGCACCTCGGGGAAGTTGTGGCCGGTGTCGACGTGCAGGACGCCGAACGGCAGGGGCGCGGGCCAGAACGCCTTGGCGGCCAGGTGCAGCATGACGACGGAGTCCTTGCCGCCGCTGAACAGCAGCACCGGCCGTTCGTGCTCGGCGACGACCTCCCGGATGACGTGGACCGACTCGCTCTCCAGGGCGTCGAGGTGGTCGAGCACGTAGGTGCTCGTGGCTGCGGCGCTCATGCGTGCAGCCCGCACTCGGTCTTGGCGGTGCCGGCCCAGCGGCCGGACCGCGGGTCCTCGCCCGGCGCGACGCGACGCGTGCAGGGGGC
Organism: Actinomycetota bacterium; assembly: GCA_049325235.1. GTDB lineage: Bacteria > Actinomycetota > Actinomycetes > Actinomycetales > SCSIO-59966 > SCSIO-59966. The sequence goes on from JBMOMI010000246.1 coordinate 1,321, forward strand.
GCAGCCGATCGAGGGGTAGCCACTTCGGGTCAGCGGGTTCACGGGCAAGGCGTGCTCCTCCTCGTACGCGTGCACGTCGTCCAGCGACCAGGTCACCAGCGGGTTGACCTTCACGACGCCGTTCGTGTCGTCCCAGGCGACGACGGGGGTGGCGGCCCGGCTGGGGGCCTCGTCGCGCCGCACGCCGGTGACCCACGCGTCGTAGGCGCCGTCCAGGGCGCGGGCCAGCGGGTCGACCTTGCGCAGGAAGCAGCAGAGGTCCGGGTCGCGGTCGTGCAGGCGCGGGCCGTACTCGGTGTCCTGCTCGGCGACGCTCTGCCTGGGCGTGACGTCCACGACCGTGAGGGGCAGCGCGCGGGCGACCCGGTCGCGCGTGCGGAGGGTCTCCTCGAAGTGGTAGCCGGTGTCCAGGAACAGGACGTCGACGTCCGGCAGCTCGCGGGACACCAGGTGCGGCAGGACGGCGTCCTGCATGCTCGCGGCCACCGCCAGGCGCCGTCCGAACGTCGCGACGGCCCAGCGGACGACGTCACGGGCCTCGGCGCCCTCCAGCGCGGCGGCCGCGCGGGCGGCCAGCTCGACGCTCACGTCAGCACCTCCTCGTCGGCGCGCGTGGCCCACTGCGCGAACCGCTCCCCCGGCTGGCGGCCGGCCAGGTAGGCGCGCACGACGCGCTCCACGTAGCCGGGCAGCTCGTCGGCGGTCACCTTGAGCCCGCGCACCTTCCGTCCGAACCCTGGGTCGAGGCCGAGCGCTCCACCCAGGTGCACCTGGAACCCCTCGACCTGTCGCCCGGCGTCGTCGGTGACGATCTGGCCCTTGAGCCCGATGTCGGCGGTCTGGATGCGGGCGCAGGCGTTCGGGCAGCCGTTGACGTGCAGGGAGATCGGGCTGTCGAGCTGGTCGACGACGTCGGCGAGCCGCCGCTCGAGCTCGGTGACGGTGGCCGCGGCGAGCCCCTTGGTCTCGACGATCGCGAGCTTGCAGTACTCGATGCCGGTGCATGCGATGGTGTGCCGGCGGAAGGGGCTGGGCCGTGCGCTCAGTCCCAGCTCGTCGAGCGCGGCCACCAGTGAGTCCACCCGCTCGCCGTCGACGTCGAGCACGACGAGCTTCTGGTGCGGCGTGGTGCGCACCCGGTGCGAGCCGTGGGACTCCACGACGTCCGCGAGCCGGCTCAGCAGGGTCCCGGAGACGCGGCCGACGGTGGGCGCGACGCCGACGTAGTAGCGGCCGTCCTTCTGCCGGTGCACGCCGACGTGGTCGCCGACGTCCGCGGTGGGCGGCGGCGGTGGCCCGTCGAGCAGCCGGCGGCCCAGGTACTCGGTCTCCAGCACGTCGCGGAACCGCTCGACGCCCCAGTCCGCGAGGAGGAACTTCAGCCGTGCCTTGGTGCGCAGGCGGCGGAACCCGTAGTCGCGGAACACCGACGTGATGCCGGCCCACACGTCGGGCACCTCGTGCAACGGCACCCAGGCGCCGAGGCGCTCGGCGAGGCGCGGGTTGGTCGACAGGCCGCCGCCGACCCAGACGTCGAAACCCGGCCCGTGCTGCGGGTGCTCGACGGCGACGAACGCCACGTCGTTGATCTCGTGGACGACGTCGTTGCCGGGCAGCCCGGTGATCGCGCTCTTGTACTTGCGCGGGAGGTTGGAGAACTCCGGGTTGCCCACGTACCGGCGCTGGATCTCCTCGATCGCCCAGGTGGGGTCCACCAGCTCGTCGGCGCTGATGCCGGCGACCGGGCTGCCGAGGATGACGCGGGGGCAGTCACCGCAGGCCTCGGTGGTGGAGAGCCCGACGGCCTCGAGGCGTCGCCAGATCTCCGGCACGTCCTCGATGCGCACCCAGTGCAGCTGCACGTTCTGCCGGTCGGTGACGTCGGCGGTGTCGCGGGCGAACCGCGTCGAGACCTCGCCGACGGTTCGCAGCTGCTCCGTGGTCAGCGCTCCGCCGTCGATCCGGACGCGGAGCATGAAGTGCTCGTCCTCCAGCTCGTGCGGCTCGAGCTGTGCCGTGCGCCCGCCGTCGATGCCGGGCCGACGCTGGGTGTACAGGCCCCACCAGCGCAGGCGCCCGCGCAGGTCGGTCGGGTCGATGCTGGCGAAACCCTCTCGCGCATAGCGGTTCTCGACACGTGCGCGGACGTTGAGGGCGTCGTCCTCGGCCTTGAAGCGCTCGTTGTCGTTGAGCGGGGTTCGGTCGCCGAGTGCCCACTGGCCCTGGCTGGTGCGGGGCCGGGGAGGCGCGTCGGGAGTGCTGGTCACGGTGTCGTCCCTGGATCGGGGGACGCGGGACGGCGCCGGGTGGCTCCAGACCGGGCGGACCGATCAGGCCGGGCGCCGCACGCGCCCGGTCAGATGGGGGCGTGCGTCAGTCGCACCGACACATCAGCCCGCACATCAGCTGCAGGTCGAGGTGGAGTCGACCCACGAGCAGGACGTGGTGCGGGCGCATGGCAGGACTGTGGCATGGGCGTCGCGGGTCGCCAAACCCCGTCCCGCATCACGAGAACGGTCCGAACATCCGGCCTCTGCGGTCCGGCGCCGATGCGGCGACCGGGTGAGGGGTCGTGGCGCCGGGCCCTGCGACCGTGGAGAATCACCCTGCCCGCCGACCGGTGAGGCTCCGGGGAGGACCGTGCCATGACCGTGTTCTGGGTGATCGCTGCCGTCGGCGCGGTGCTGCTGGTGCTGTCGGTGGTCGCCGGTGAGCTCTTCGACGGCGTCCTCGACGCGGTCGACGTCACCGGCGGATGGCTGTCGACCACGGCGGTCGGTGCGTTCGTGGCCGCCTTCGGCCTGACCGGCGCGCTGTGGATGACCCGGGACGGCGCGACCCCGCTGTCCGCCTCGCTCGCCGGGGTCGTCGCGGGCCTCGGCATCGGGGCCCTCGCCGGCTTCACGACCAGGTCGCTCATGCGGTCGTCCACGGACCAGGCCCTGCGGGGTGAGTCCCTGGTGGGCCTGTCCGGCGTCGTCATCACGCGGATCCCCGAGGGCGGGTACGGCGAGGTGACCGTGACCGCGGCGGGTCACCCGCTGAAGCTCAACGCCCGCGCCGACACCGCCGTGCCGGCCGG
>JBMOMI010000246.1:4412-5470 GCA_049325235.1 Actinomycetota bacterium
AGCTCGGCAGTGCACGTCGCGCTGCCCACCGACCGCACCGATCCCGCAGAGAGGTAGTCCCGATGCCCGATCCCCTGGTCAGCCCGACCGTGCTGGCCGTCGTCGGACTCGTCGTCCTGGCCCTGGTGACGGTGCTGTCCGTCATCACGCGCTACAAGGTCGCCAAGCCGAACGAGGCGTTCATCATCACCGGCCGCAAGGGCAAGACCTCCGTGGACCTGTCCGGGCAGAAGGTGGTCACCGGCGGCGGGGTGTTCGTGCTGCCGTTCGTGCAGCAGCTGCAGGTGCTCGACCTGTCCAGCCGCCGCATCTCGGTGACGATCCGCGGCGCGGTCTCCAAGCAGGGCGTCAAGCTCAACCTGGACGGCGTGGCGATCGTGAAGGTCGGCGGCGACGAGAACTCGATCCGGGCTGCGGCGCAGCGCTTCCTGTCCCAGCAGCAGGAGATCACCACGTTCACCACCGAGGTGCTCGCCGGTGCGCTGCGCTCCATCGTCGGCACCCTGACGGTCGAGGAGATCATCCGTGACCGGGCCAGCTTCGCGGCCCAGGTGGCGGAGGTGACCGAGTCGGCACTGACCGGCCAGGGCCTGATCATGGACACCTTCCAGATCCAGGACGTCACCGACGACGGGACCTACCTGGCGGACCTCGGGCGCCCGGAGGCCGCCCGGGTGCAGCAGGAGGCCGCGATCGCCGAGGCCGAGGCGCGCCGGACGTCGGAGCAGCGCCGCCTGGCCGCCGAGCAGGAGGTGCTGGACTCGCAGCGCTCGTTCGCCCTGCGCCAGGCGGAGATCAAGGCCGAGACGGACGCCGCCGCCGCCCGGGCAGCGGCCGCCGGGCCTCTCGCCCAGGCCGACCAGGACCAGGCGATCCTCGCCGAGCAGGAGAAGGTCGCCGTCCGGCAGGCGGCGCTGACCGAGCGAAAGCTGGACACCGAGGTCCGCAAGCCCGCGGACGCCGAGCGGTACCGCGTCGAGCAGGAGGCGGAGGCGCGGCGCAACGCCGAGGTGCTCGAGGCCGACGCCCGCCGCCAGGCGACGATCGCGGCGGCGCAG
>JBMOMI010000247.1:0-5447 GCA_049325235.1 Actinomycetota bacterium
GGGACGACGGCTCGCCTGATTCGCGCCTCCTGACCTGCGCAAACGGCGGCCGTCGCGAGCGGTGCGCTGTTGCGACATTCCCATGGACCACTGTTCTCGAGTCAAGGAGCAACATACGGCCTCTGACCTGCGTGCGAGCGGTCTGTGCTCCTGAGGCGCTGCGACCCACCGCTCGGCGTCCGTACTACACGATCGTGGGGCCCGACCGCGGCAGCACTCGCGGCACACCGAGCACGTTGACGCGGGCAGATGCTCCCTGGGCGCCCAGGTCGATGTACACGACAGAGTCCTCGCTGAGCCGCACGACGTCGAGGATCTCACCCTGCCACCGGCTCAGCTCCATGCCCGAGAGGTCACAGAGAAAGACTGAGTACTGCAGCCGCGTGCCGAACGACTCCATCACCTTGATGACCCGCCTCAGGCGTCGGGGATCGGAGATGTCGTACGCGATCAGGTACCGGCGTCTGCTCACCACTACCTCGTGGTCATCGGGACGTACTCGTCCAGCTCACCGATCATGACGGCGGCCAGCATCCTCGCCTGGACGTCGAGCACCCGCCGGTAGCTGACCTGGTATCCGAACACCGGATGACGCACCTTGGTGTCCAGCCGCCGCTCGTAGGCCCTCAGCACGACGCGACGCCCTTCCGGCGTCAAGGCAACAGCCGAGCCACGGCGGACGAAGTCCTTCTCGCCGACCTCGCCGTTGTTCACGAGTCCGATGACGGTGGACTCCGCCACAAGGGGCCGGAACTCCTCCATGAGGTCCAGGGCCAGGGCGGGACGCCCGAACCTTGGACGGTGCAGCACACCGATGAACGGGTCGAGACCCACGCCCAGGCAAACGGCGACGAGGTCCTTGAGCAGCAGGCCGTAGGTGAAGGAAAGGAGGCTGTTGACGGGGTCTGGCGCAGGACGTCGCTCTCGGCCGTTCGCGTCGAACTGCTTCGCGAACTTCTGCTGTCCGTTGGAGAGCATGGTGTCGAACGCACCGAAGTACAGGCGCGCCGCCGTCCCCTCCACCCCGAGCAGGCTAGGGAGCGACGTCACCGCCGAGGCTTGGCGCTGCAGCGCCTGGAGTTGGACGACGACTGCGGAGACGTCGGTGCGGGCGTTGCGCCGCAGCAACGTCCGGGCGTTCCTGATCTTGCCGTGGATCATCGCCCGGGCGACGGCGATGCCGCCCTGGGCGTGGGTCACCACCTGGCGGCGTCTCAGCTCGACGTACCGCGACGGCTCGCCCTGGGCCCAGCCCCTCAGCCATCCGCCGTAGCTGAACCAGAGGACGGGGACACCGCGTGCCCACAGCTGGGCGAGGGCCTCCGAGGAAGCCTGGACTCGCCCGAACAGGCACAGCTGGGCCACGTCGATCAGTCGGACTTCGGCGGTCACCTCACGGTCCTGCCGGACGACGAGGCGTCCACCCTTCACGCCGACGAAGGCACCCTGCTCGGTGACGTACACCGGCCTCTGGTCCGGGTCACGAGGAACGATCCGGCGCGGTGGCGTCTCGGCTCGGGCCAGCAGGGCATTGGTCTCGTCGGGAAGGCACAGGGCTACGAGGGAGCACCGTGGGCACTTGGGGCTGTCGATCAGAGGCAGCGGCGGGCGTTCCCCCTCCGCCACAGCCCGCGCGTGGGAGACGAGAGAGAGCACCTCGGTCTCCGCGGCGTCGTCGATCTCGATACTCAACCGCTGGTTCGTGGCCGCGTAGTACAGAACTCCGTGGTGCACGGCGTACCCCGCACGGCGCAGCAGCACCGCTTGCACCAGCAGCTGGGCGCGGTCGGCCGGCCACGGCTCACCCTCGACGGTTGGGCGACCCTTCTTGACGTCGATCGGGACGACGCTCCCGTCATCGCCGTCGATGCGGTCGACAACCGCCACCATGCCGAGGTGAGCGTCCTCGACACGCACTGACCGGGCGCTGCGAAGCAGTTCGGCCGCCTCCGGCGGAGGCATCTGACCCCGCTCGCGGTCGACGACCCGGTGCGCCAGACGGCCTGCCTCGGTGTCGTCGTTGTCGGCCCAACGGTGATCGACCCACTCGAGGTAGAAGAGCCGGGGACAGTAGACGAACTCGTTGAGCATTCGTGCCGGCATGAGATCCGGAACCGCCGAGCCCGTCATGGCCGTTCGCTCATTCCTCGGGTCGGAAGAGGCCGAAGCCGAAGTGGCTGAGCGCACCGAGTGCGAGGGGCCCCGGCATGGCGTCGGTGAGCTCGACCGCCACCGCGAATCCCGGCCGACGCTGCCTCATCCGTTCGTTGAGGCGGTAGCGCCGGTAGCCGGCTGCCCAACCCGGACGCTCGAGCAGCCGCACCGCACGGGGCTCGGGAAGGCTCCGGTGCCCGAGTTCACGACCGATGTCGTCGAGGAGGAAGCGTTCGAGCGACTCACGCTTGCGGTGCCGGACGGGGAGGTACGGAGTCACCGTCCTCCACGTCGTGACCGGACGGCCCGCGAGGTCCGGGGCCACGCTGTGAAGGTCTCCCACGCCGACGAGGTGCAGGTCGGCGGCGACGAATCCGTCCGGCGTCCACTCTCCCGGGCCACGTAGTCGTCGGTGTCTCAGCACCTCCAGCGCCACGCCGCTCGGCAAGCCGGCCGGCACCCAGACGACGAGGTCGGTCAACGCCGAGCCGTCGTCCAGCCACCACCAGTGGGCGTGCGCGTGGTCGTCGCGGGCGGGGGCGCCGTCACGACGGCCGACGAGCTCCGGCGGCGGCGTTACGCCGTTGCGGTCGAGAGTGCTGAGAACCCCGGCACGGAGCCTGTCGGTGGCGAGCACACCGGCACGGCGGGAGAACGGAGAACGGGAGGCCACCGCCCAGCGGATCGCCGTCACGGTCGGCGCCTCCCTGGCGGGCGCGGCGCTCCGTTCGGGTGCCGGGCCGCGGTAGGTCACCCAGCGCGTCCCCTCCGGCAGGAGGCGCCGCGCCCCCCGCACCTGGTGGGGCGTCACCTCGAGGAGCGCGCGACTGACGCCCGGCTGCGGCGCGAGAAGCCTGACGCGAGGACCCGCACCGTTCCGTTCCTCCTCGGGTGACCACCACGTGTCGTCGGGCTCGACGGGGTCGTCCACCACACGCAGCTCGCAGACCGACTCGGAGCGCCCGAGATAGGGTACGCGCTGTGCCAGGTCGGCGAGCGCGCTCATCGCCTCGTCGGGCAGGTCCACGTCCCACCTCATCAGCAGCTCGTCGTGTGGGGCGACGCCCAAGAACGGGTCCAGCGCCAGGTCGGTGCCACCGGTCGCACCCGAGCGGTGCTCCCGGTCCGGCAGGTAGTGACGGGTGTGGCCGAACCCTGTCTCCGGCAGGTGGTAGCGCGGAGGCGCGGTCAGCGCCGTGACGATCCCGTCGAACACCTCCTCAGAAGCCTCGCGGCCGCGCAGGTGCCACGTGGACACCAGGGCCCGCAGCACGCGCCACGGGGATGGCGGCCACTCGACGACACCCTCGTTGACGCTGCGATCCCACGGCGTGGCGTGGTACCGCCCGAGGGGGAACCGGGCCGCCAGGACGACCGCCACGTCAGGACCTCTTGGTGCGACCGGCCCACACGACGTCCCGCACCGGGCCGAGCAGCTCGCCGCAGCCCGCGACCGCCTCATGCACCCGTGCCGCAGCGGCGTCCGGGTCGGGCAGGTCACCACCGGAGACGTCCACCACCGCCAGGTCGCACGCGGTGCGCAGGCGGAGCCCGGACCGGAACAGCGTGCCGATCTCGTAGTCGACAAGCGCGTCGAGCAGGGCGGTCGCCGCATCGCCCAGTCCGAAGGAGCGAAGCTGGTCGCGGTCGACGTTGACGTAGGCGACGAGGCGTGCGGCGGTGAACTCCGTCCGGTGGTGGGGCACCATCCCGTAGCCCTCAGACGTCGCCTTGTCCTTGGCCTCGTTGACGACGGAGTCCCGCTTCACACCGCCCGACACGGCTGGCCGGACGTCGTGGGCCTCGACGAAGCACGTCACGGCTCGCGCCACCTTCGGCTGCCACGGCCACTTCTTCTGGGCGAAGAAGACGCCGTGCACCAGCGACAACGGGTCCAGGGCGAGCACGCCGCCAGCCACACTCGCGTGGTCGAGCGGGCGTCCTTCCACCAGACCGAGCCGGTCACGCAGCCAGTCCCGTCCCTCCTGACCGTCCACCTGGCCGTCCATGATGTACGCGGCGGCCAGCCGGTGTGCCTCCAGTCGGGACGACGTGAGGAAGACGCCGTCGGGGTCGACGACCCGCACGAACGGCACGCCCTCGAGGGCCGCGACCTGGCTGGACGAGGCGGCGTCCCACGTCGTCTGCTCGAGCCGGTTGGCCATGGACTGCACCGACTCGACGAGCAGCGCGTTCGTCCACCCGCCGGCTCCGTCGGGGCGTTCGAACGTGGCGGCGCCCAGGTCGGGGAATCCTGTGGGCTGGAATCGGCTGCCGGCCAGCGGGGCCAGCTCGATCTCGAGAACGGTGCGTGCGGCAGTGCCGGTGGTGTTCATGCGCTCTCCTCGGGTTCCTCGGTGTCGATGCGAGTCGCCGTCACGTCCAAGGCGGCGTTCGTTCCGTGCAGGGGCACCAGCAACGCCGCCGCGAGACGCCGACCGGCCACGTGGTCGTCCCGGCCCCGCCGCCCCGTGACCGGGGCGTGCGCCTCCCAGCCCACCCGGCGGAGCCGGACGACGGCCTCGGCGAGCACGAGCCCGACGCGGCCGGCGCGCAACCGCAGCGGCCAGTCGGGGTCCAGCCCGACCGGGCTGTCACCGGCCTCGGATCGCCGAGGTGTCATACCGGCGGCCAGCGGCGCAAGGAGCGCCAGGCCCGGATCCGGGACGCCGTACCGGCCGGGATTCAGGGTCGGTTGGACCGCTGCCCAGTCCAGGCCGAGGAAGGCGAGCAGCGCCTCCTCGAGCCGGGCGACGTCCAGCTCGCCGCGGACCCAGGCGTGCGCGTCCGCCCACGGTGCACGCAGTCGGGCGGTGCCGGTGGTGACGAGCCCGCGGGTCTGCTCGTCGTCCGCGCGGTGCTGAGCCCGCCACACGAGCACGTCCGCCAAGACGTCGACGAGACCCCGGATCCCCAGCCCAGGGACGGCTGGACTCGCCCACCGGGCAACCGGGTCTGCGGACACCGGGAGCAGGAGATGGCGCATGCCCACCCGGCGTCCCGCAGGAGCGGGGGCGCGCCACGCGGCCAGCGCGGCCGCCAGCCTCGTCTCGGGTGCATCGGAGTCGGCGAGCACCACTTGGAGGACGTCCCGGCCGCGAGGAAGCCGCCGTCGAGGACCGGCCGCGTCGCGGACGCGCAGCGACCGGCCCGCGGCGAGCTCGAGGCGGGTGACAGCAGCGAGCAGCTCGAGCAGGCGGTGGCCACCGCCCTCCTTGGCGAACGACACGTGTGCGGCATCGGCCCTGCGCAGCTCGAGGGCCACCGCAGCGGGTGGCTGGGCGCGGCGCATC
>JBMOMI010000248.1:0-5433 GCA_049325235.1 Actinomycetota bacterium
GCCGGTCGGGTCACCGCACTGGAGCACGTAGATGCCCTCGGTGGTCAGCCGGTGGCAGGGAGAGCCGGCGAAGTAGCCCTCGCGGGCCAGCGTCACGAACGACGCGACGGCCTGCGGGGCCCGGTCTCCGTACAGCTCGACGGCCACCTCGCCGCAGCTGGTCGCGATCGTCGCGGTCCACGTGCGGCCCTCGGCGACGGCCGGGTCGGGTGCGGCGTCGAGCTGTACCGGCTCGGCGGGCGGCTGCACGGTCGGCTCGGGGCACGGGTTCGCCGCCAGCTCGGCGTCGCTCGGCGCGTCGGTCGGGGTCGCGGTGACCTCGGCGGGCGTGGTGTCGCCGGACCGAGCGAGCCAGAACACCGCGGCGAGCACTCCGGCGACCGCGAGCGCGCTCGTCACGACGAGCCCGATGCGCCGGCGCCGGCGACGCCGGACCGCCTTGGCGGACTGGCGCTCCTGCCACTTCTCGTAGCGGCGGCGGGCGTACTCACGCTCGCGCTGGCTCGGCGACACACGGGCTCCTTCCCCTGCTGCGGAGCGGCAGTCTATTCAGCCGGGTACCGCGAATCGGCGGACCGCCTCGCCGTCGCTACGCTCGACCGGTGCTCGTCACCGGTTTCCCCGCCGCCGCGTTCGGCACCAACTGCTACGTGGTGGCCCCCGCGGCGGGTGAGGAGTGCCTCGTCGTCGACCCGGGCATCGGCGTCCTGGACCGCCTGGGCGAGGTCCTGCGCGAGCACCGGCTGCGGCCTGCGGCGGTGCTGCTCACCCACGGCCACCTGGACCACGTGTGGTCGGTGACGCCCGTCTGCGGCGGCTCCGGCGTCCCGGCACTGGTGCACGGGGACGACGCCTACCGGCTGAAGGACCCCGTGTCCACCCTCGACCCCGCTCTGGTGGCGATGCTGGAGCAGCAGTTCGGCAGCGCGGCCCGCTGGACCGAGCCGGACGACGTCCGCGCGCTGGTCGACGGCGAGACGGTGGCGATGGCGGGGCTCGCGGTCGGCGTCCGGCACGCCCCGGGCCACACCGAGGGCTCGGCGCTGTTCACGCTGGACGACGTGCCGGACGGGCTGTCCGGCGCCGAGGTCTCCAGCACGGTGCTCAGCGGCGACGTGCTGTTCGCCGGCAGCATCGGCCGCACCGACCTCCCGGGCGGGGACCACGCGGCGATGCTGCGCTCGCTGCGGGACGTCGTCCTGCCGATGCCGGACGACCGCCTCGTCCTGCCCGGGCACGGCCCCGCGACGACGATCGGCCGCGAGCGGTCCGCGAACCCGTACCTGCTGGAGGTGGCGCGCTGATGGCCCGCGGGTCCGCCCCGCGCCCGCTGTCGGGCTTCCCCGAGCTGCTGCCCGGCGAGCGGGTCGTGGAGCAGCAGGTGCTCGACTCGCTGCGGTCCACGTTCGAGCTGTACGGCTTCGCGGGCCTGGAGACCAGGGCGGTCGAGCCGCTGTCCGTCCTGCTCCGCAAGGGCGAGATCGACAAGGAGGTGTACGTCGTCCGGCGCCTGCACGCCGCGCCGGAGGGCGACGAGACCGACGCGGAGGGATCGGGTGACCAGCTCGCCCTCCACTACGACCTCACGGTGCCGTTCGCGCGGTACGTGCTGGAGAACGCCGGCCGGCTGCAGTTCCCGTTCCGCCGCTACCAGATCCAGAAGGTGTGGCGCGGGGAGCGGCCGCAGGAGGGGCGCTACCGGGAGTTCGTGCAGGCGGACGTCGACGTCGTCGACGCCGGGACGCTCGCCCCGCACCACGACGTCGAGATGGCCCGCGTGATGACGGACGCGCTGTCCCGCCTGCCGCTGCCGGGCGTGCGCCTGCAGGTCAACAACCGCAAGCTCATCGAGGGCTTCTACCGCGGCCTGGGCATCGACGACGTCGCCGGCGTGATGCGGGTCGTCGACAAGCTCGACAAGCTCGGTCAGCGGGAGGTCGCCCGGCAGCTCGCCGACGACCTCGGGCTCGACGCCCGCCAGGTGGACGGCTGCCTGGCCCTGCCGACCGCGTCCGGCGGCGACGCCGCCTTCGCCGACAAGGTCCGCGGCCTCGGCGTGGAGCACCCGCTGCTGGAGGAGGGGCTCGCCGAGCTGGTCGCCGTCCTCGAGGGGTGCGCGGACCTGCGCTCCGACCGGGTGGACGTCGTGGCCGACCTGTCCGTGGCCCGCGGCCTGGACTACTACACCGGCACCGTCTACGAGACCCGGCTCGTCGGCTTCGAGCACCTCGGCTCCATCTGCTCCGGCGGCCGCTACGACGCGCTGGCCAGCGACGGCACCACCACCTACCCCGGCGTGGGCATCTCCTTCGGCGTCACGCGCACGCTGGCGCCGCTGCTGCAGCGCGGCGTCCTGACCGCCTCCCGGTCGGTCCCGACGTGCGTGGTCGTCGCGGTCGTCGACGAGGAGCACCGCCGGGCCTCGGACGCCGTGGCCTCCGCCTTGCGGGCCCGCGGCATCCCCGCCGAGGTGTCGCCGTCGGCGGCCAAGTTCGGCAAGCAGATCCGCTACGCGGACCGGCGCGGCATCCCGTTCGTCTGGTTCCCGCAACCCGGTGGCGGGCACGAGGTGAAGGACATCCGCTCCGGGGAGCAGGTGCCCGCGGACCCCGGCACCTGGCGTCCCCCGGACGGCGACCTGCGGCCCGCGGTGGTCACCCGGCCGCAGGCCTGAGGCCGAGCTCGGCCCAGACGCGCTTGCCGACGTCCGTGCGGTCGTAGCCCCAGTCGCGGGCGACCTGGGCGACGATGAGCAGCCCGCGGCCGCCCTGGGCGTCCGTGCCGGGCTCGACGACGACCGGGTGACCTCCGAACCGGTCGGTCACCTCCAGCCGGACGCCGTCGTCCAGCCGGCGCAGCGCGACGTCCACCGACGACTGCCCGTGCAGGACGGCGTTGCTCACCAGCTCGGTGACGAGCAGCTCGACGTCGTTCTGCAGGGCATCCAGCCCCCAGGCGCGGACGGTGCCGGCCGCCCACCGGCGGGCGAGCCGGGCGCTCGAGCGCTCCGGCCCCAGGCTCAGCTCCGCCACCCGGTTGCCGGCGTCGGCGACGACCTCGCCGAGGTGCACGAGGAGGAGGGCGACGTCGTCCTCGTGCCCCCGGCCGGCCAGCATGTCGTGCAGCACTGCGTCACAGACCGTGGACACGTCGCCGTCGTGGCGGCCGATCGCCGAGCTCACGACCCGGGCCAGCTCGGCGAGCCCCTCGGTGACCGGCCGGCGACGGTCCTCCACCAGCCCGTCGGAGCACAGCACCAGCGTCGCGCCGGCGGCCAGGGCGAACGTCGCCGAGAACCGGGCCGGCGCGTCCGTCACACCGAGGGGCAGCCCGGTCTCCACCGCCAGCGCCGTGGTCGCGCCGTGCGCCGTGACCAGCGGCGGCAGGTGGCCCAGGTTGACCACCTCGACCGTCCGGGCGTCCAGGTCGATCACCGCGAACAGCAGGGTGGCCATCGCGTCCGGCACCTCGAAGTCGGCGAACAGCCGGTCCAGACAGGTCGCGACGTGCACCGGCGAGTCGGACTGGGTGACGAACGCCCGGGTCGCCGCCCGCACCTGGCCCATCACCGCGGCCGGTGCCGGGCCGTGGCCCATGACGTCGCCGAGCGCGACCGCGAGGCGCCCGGGGGAGGTGCGCCAGACGTCGTACCAGTCCCCGCCGACGGCCGTCCCCTCCGCGGCCGGCAGGTAGCGGGCCGCCAACGTCAGCCCCGGCACGTGCGGAAGGGTCTGGGGGAGGAGGGCGTGCTGCAGCGCGACCGCGATGCCGTGGTCCTGCTCGTGCTGGCGGGCGCGGTCGAGGGCCAGGGCACACGCCTCGGCCACGGCCTCCAGGTGCGCCTGCTCGGACGGAGGGAACTCCCGCTCCGCCAGCCAGGTGAGGCCCAGCGCCCCGAGCGTGCGCCCCCGGGCGACCAGGGGCAGGGACGCCCACGCGTGCACGCCGCTGGCCCGGGCCGGGGCCTCCAGGTGGGGCCGGCCGGCGACGAACTCGGTGCGGTTGCGGTTGAAGACCGGCTGCCCGGTGCGCACCGCGTCCGCCACCGGCGCCTCGCTCGCCAGGTCGAACACCATCCACTCGCGCACGGCCTCGTCGGCGAACCCGCGGCTGACCTGCAGGAAGCGCAACGTGGCCCCGTCGTCGTCCAGCATCGCCAGGTTCGCCGAGTACGCGCCGAGGAAGCCGGGCAGCGCGGTCGCCACCGTCACCGCGACCTCCTGCACCGACAGCACCGGCGCGAGGACGGCCATGACGTGCTGCAGGGCGTCCTGGGCTCGCTGCGCGTCACGGACGGCGGTCACGTCGGTCGCGGCGACCACCCACTCCACGACCGAGCCGCCCTCGACGACCGGGACGCCGCGGGTCCGGAGGGTGCGCCAGTGCCCGGGCCGCCCGGCGCGGTACTCCGTCTCGAAGGCCACGCCGTCGCTGATCCCGTCCCGCCACGCGCGCTCGGTGGCGGGGCGGTCCTGGGGGTGAACGGCGGCCAGCCAGCCGCTGCCGCCGAACCGCTGCGCCGGCAGGCCGGTGAGCCGCTGCCAGGCGGCGCCCCCCTCCACCGCCTGCCCGTCGTCGTCCGCGATCCACACGCCGTCCAGCACCGACTCGGCGAGGGCGCCCCAGCGCCCCGCCGAGCGGTCGAGCCGGCGCTCGGCCCCCCTCAGCGCGTCGCGCAGGACGGCGACCTCCCCGTCTCCGAGGAGGCCGGCGAGCGAGTCCGCGAGCGCCTGCAGCCGCACGACGTCGACGTCCTCGAGGTCGTGAGGCGACCGGAACGCCAGCCCCAGCACACCGTCGACGCGGCCGCCGGCGCCGATCGGCAAGCAGGCGAGCGCCTCGGCACCGGCCGTCGGCCGGGTGGTCAGCTCGGGGAACCTGCGTTCCAGCTCGTCCTTGCCGGCGACCGTCACCGGCCGGCCCGACCGGGCCGCCAGGCTTGCGGGCAGCTGGGCCGCGACGAGCAGAGTCGGCCACGCCGCGATCAGCTCCGGCGGGTACCCGACGGCGGCGACGAGGACGAGCCGGTCGTCCCGGGAGTGCTGCCACAGCGTGCCGCGGTCGGCGCCCGCCGTCGCGACGGCCTGCTGGAGGCGCTCGCGGGCCCGGTCGGCGACCGCCGCCGCAGCGGACTGCTCCCGATGGCGCACCTGACCTCCGCCGCCGCCCACGCCCCGTGAGGGCAGCAACGTAACCCGACGACCCCGGCGGCGTGAACCGCTCGCGCGGCGATTCGCGGCTGTGCACCGGACATGCCGGGACGAAGGTCCCTTCCGGCCGGGCAGGCCACCGCCGGAGGGTGGTCGGACACGGGGAACGGAGGGGCGGGTGCACCACGCGCGTGCGGCGGTGGTCGCCGGGGCGGTCGCGCTCGTGCTGGTCGTCGTCGGCGTGGTGGTGGTGCTGACCCGCGGAGGGGGAGCGGGTCCGGCG
>JBMOMI010000249.1:0-5420 GCA_049325235.1 Actinomycetota bacterium
GCGAGCCACGCCTCCCACACCGGCAGCACGCGGGCGACCGGCGTCTGCTGCAGCATCACCTCGCTGACGAGCACGCCCCAGGGCGTCGCGTCGTCCCGCCGCCACGGCAGGTCTCGGGCCGCGGCGGCGTACCAGGCGAGCACGGGCGCGTGCAGGGCGGAGGCGGGCATCGTCGGCGATTGTCCCCCAGCGCTGGGCGTCGGGTCCGGCGTGGTGCGCACTGTCGATCTCGGAACCGGCCTAGCCTGCGGCGCGTGAGCAGCGTGCTGCATCCGGTCGGCCGCCACCATCCCGCCGTCTACTGGCGGCGGCGCGTGGTGCTCCTGCTCGCGGTCGTGGCGGTCGTCGGCGTCGTCTGGATGCTCGTCGGCGGTGGCCGGGCCGACGAGGCGTCGGCCACCGGGCCGGCCCCGCAGCCGGTCGTCGCGGCGACGGCCGAGCCGACCGCCGAGCCGACCGCCGAGCCCTCAGTTGAGACCTCCGTCGAGCCCACGGCGGAGCCGACCGATGCCGCCGCGTGCGAGGACGCGGCGCTCGCCGTCGCCGTCGCCACGGACGCCACCGACTACGGGCCGGACGGCGTACCCCGGCTGACGCTGACCGTCACCAACGCCGGTGAGCAGCCGTGCACGGTCGACCTCGGCTCAGCGGACGCCGTTGAGCTGGTCGTCACGTCCGGCAGCGACCGCATCTGGTCCAGCGACGACTGCCAGCCGGCGGCCGAGCCGCGGGTCGTGCCGCTCGAGCCGGGGGCCGCCGAGGAGCAGGTGGTCAGCTGGCAACGCCTGCGCTCGGCCGAGGGCTGCCCCGGTGAGCTGGGCGACGTCAAGCCCGGCACCTACCAGGTGACCGGGCGCGTCGGTGCGGTGACGAGCGAGCCGGTGGTCTTCACGCTCTCCTGATCGGCGTTGGCGAGCGTGAAGGCCGCCCGTGGGCGGTAGCGCAGCCGGCCGTGGGGGTCGGCCAGGTCCTCAAGCCGGCGATCGACGTCCCGCCGCAGCGCGGGGAGGTCATCGACCGACTCCCACGCGCGCCGCTGCCCGTGCGACCACGTCCACCGCCACCATGCGTCGACATCGGTGAACACGACGTCCTGCTCCTCGACGAGCGTGCGGACGTCGTCCCAGCCGGACGTCCGCACTAGAGCCTCGGTGGCGGCGACGTCCCCCGAGAACGGACGCGGCCCGCGGGACACCGCTGCCGGGACGTGCCGCGCCACCGCGGCGTCCACTGCGGCCCAGCGCTCGTCGTCCCCCGCCCACCAGCTGACGGCCAGGCGGCCGCCCGGCCGCACGAGCCGCAGCCAGGCCCGGAGGGCGGAGCCGGGGTCCGGCAGGAACTGGGCCACCATGCCACCGACGACCGCGTCGAAGGGACCGCTCAGCGGAGGGTCGGCCGCATCCGCGACGAGCACCGGGGCGCCCAGCGCCGACGACGTCAGGTGTGCCATCCGCGGCGAGACGTCCACGCCGGCCACCCGCCCGCCGTCCCCCACGGCCGCGACCGCGGGCCGCAGGACCGCACCCCGGCCGGTGCCCACGTCGAGGACCCGTTCCCCGGGCTGCAGCGCGGCCAGCTCGACCAGGCGCCGCCCCATCGGGCGGAAGTACTCGGTGCCCGTCGCCTCGTAGTCGTCGGCCACCACGTCGAACAGCGCCGCCACCGAGGCCCTGCCGGGAACGGTCACCGCTCGGCGGGTGGCTCGAGCACACGTGCCACCACCCACGCGACGTCGTCGGCCGTCCGCTCCGGCGTCCCTGACGGCTGCATGGCGTGGCTGAGCACGACCCGGACGACGAGGTCCACGACGGTGTCCAGCTCACGGGCGCCCAAGGGCACTGAGTAGCTGGCCAGCCGTTCTCGGACAAGACCTTTGGCCGCACCGAGCAGCGAGTCGGCGTGCGTCGTGAGCAGTGGCAGGAGGTCGGTCTCGGCGCCGTGCGTCGCCGAGACGATCGCATGGAGAAGGGCGTTGTCCTCGGCGAGCTCGAGTACTCCCCGGACCGCCCACCGCACCGCCTCGACGAGGTCGTCCGGATGGTCGTCGAAGGCACGTGACACCACCGACAGGAACCGGCCGAGCTCGTCCAGCACCATCGCCTCGGCCAGCGCCGGCTTGGACCCGATCTCGTTGTACACGGTCTGCCGGCTGACGCCGACCGCGTCGGCGAGGCGGGCCATGGTCACCGCAGACCACCCCGACCGCGCGGTCAGCTCGATGGCGGCTGCGACGATCCGTCGCCGCTGCGGCCGGTCACCGCCGCCCTCGACTGCCGTCGCCCCCGCCACGACGGCCATCCTAGGCGGCACCTCGCGGTGGGCGACGCGTCACGCGACCGCCTCGCGCAGCGGCACGAAGTCGACCTTCTCGCGCACGCCGCAGTCCGGGCAGCACCAGTCGTCGGGCACCTGCGACCACGGCGTCCCGGCGGCGAAGCCTTCGCGCTCCTCGCCGGAGGCGACGTCGTACACGTAGCCGCAGCCGGGGCACCGGGCCGCGGCGACGTCGTCCACCTGCGCGCCGGGGGTGCGGTCCGGCCGCGAAGCCGCAGCGACCGGTGCGGCGGGCCGACCGTACGCGGCGAGCACCTTCTCCCGCCGCGGCGGGTGGATGTTCGCCCGCGTGATGTCGCCGTCGAAGTGCGCCAGCACGCGCGGGTCCATGACCCGTCGCCAGAGCGGTGGCACCAGCGCGAGCAGGATCATGCCGGCGTAGCCGGTCGGCAGCACCGGCGACTCCTCGAAGTCCCGCAGCGTCTGGTAGCGGCGGGTGGGGTTGGCGTGGTGGTCGCTGTGCCGCTGCAGGTGGTAGAGCAGCACGTTCGTGGCGATGTTGTTGGAGTTCCAGCTGTGCGTGGGATCGACGCGCTCGTAGCGCCGCCGGCCAGGGGCGCCGACCTTCTGACGGAGCATCCCGTAGTGCTCCATGTAGTTGATGACCTCGAGCAGGGAGAACCCCACGACCGCCTGGACCACGAGATAGGGCAGGATGCCCGCGCCCAGCCAGGCGACCATCGCGCCCCACAGGAGCGCTGACATCAGCCACGCGTCGAGGACGTCGTTGCCGATTCGGAACGGGTGCTTGCCGCGACGGGCGTACCGCCGCTTCTCGAGCCGCCAGGCGCTCTTCAGCGAGCCGGCCACGGTGCGGGGCCAGAAGGCGTAGAAGGTCTCGCCGACCCGGGCGCTCGCCGGGTCTTCCGGAGTCGCGACCCGCACGTGGTGGCCGCGGTTGTGCTCGATGTAGAAGTGGCCGTAGAAGCTCTGTGCCAGAGCGACTTTCGACAGCCAGCGCTCGTGGCTCTCCTTCTTGTGGCCGAGCTCGTGGGCGGTGTTGATGCCGATGCCGCCGATGCACCCGATGGTGATCGCCAGGCCGAGCTTGTCGGCCACCGACAGGTCCCCGGTGGCGATCAGCCAGAACGCGAGCACGAAGCCGGCGTACTGGACGGGCAGGAACGCGTACGTGATCCACCGGTAGTAGCGGTCGCGCTCGAGCGCCTCGATGACGTCGTCCGGCGGGTTCGATCGGTCCAGGCCGGCCACGAGGTCGATGACCGGGACGACGACGAGGACGACGACCGGCCCGATCCACAACCACGCACCCCAGCCGGTGAGCGCGTGCATCCCGATGCCGATGAAGGCCAGTGACGGGACGACGAGCCCGATGAGCCACAGGTAGCGCTTCGGGTCCTTCCACTGCTCGGCCGGCGGCTGGGATGTCGCCATGGAGGCACCTCCTGTCCACCAGCGGGTTTACAGGACGGTATGGGATGTCAAGTGTCTTGACAAGACCTCCGCAAACGTCAACCTGGTTGTGATCACGGACTCCCGCCACCCGGTCGGGTGGCGGGATCGCATGATCACCGCAGGGATCAGACGTAGCGCTCGAGGATGCTGGACTCCGCCAGGCGCGAGAGGCCCTCGCGGACGGCGCGGGCTCGTTGCTCGCCGACGCCGTCGACGGTCATCAGGTCCTCGATGTTGGCCGCGAGCAGCTTCTGCAGGCCGTCGAAGTGCTCGACCAGCCGGTCGACGATGGCGCCCGGCAGGCGCGGCACCTTGCTCAGCAGGCGGTACCCGCGCGGGCTGACCGCGCCGTCGAGGGACTCGCCGCCGAGGGTCAGCGCCAGCACCTTGGCGACCTGCCCCAGGTCGACGAGCTCGCTGGAGTCCAGGCCCGCGAGGTCCGCGAGCACGTCCTCGACCGTGCGCGCCCGCTTCGCGGAGGCGAGGTAGTCGCGGATCACGAGCTCCCGGTCCGGGCCGATGCCGCCGATCAGCTCGTCCAGCTGCAGGGCGAGCAGCCGGCCGTCGGTGCCGAGCTCGACGACGTAGCCGGCGATCTCGTCGGAGATCCGGCGGACCATCTCCAGCCGCTGCACGACCGACGAGACGTCGCGGACGGTGACGAGGTCCTCGATCTCCAGCGCGGACAGGGTTCCGGTGACCTCGTCGAGCCGGGCCTTGTACCGCTCCAGGGTCGCGAGCGCCTGGTTCGCGCGGGCGAGGATCGCGTCCGACCCCTCGAGCACGTGCCGTCGGCTGCCCACGTACAGCGCGACGATGTTCATCGACGCGCTCACCGAGATCACCGGGAACCCGGCCTGCTTGGCCACCCGCTCGGCCGTCCGGTGGCGGGTGCCCGACTCCGTCGTCTCGATCGACGGATCCGGGACGAGCTGGACTGCCGCTCGCAGGATCCGGGACGCCTCCCGGTCGCAGACGATCGCGCCGTCCATCTTCGCGAGCTCGCGCAGCCGCGTGGAGGAGAAGTCGACGTCGAGCGCGAAGCCGCCGCTGCACAGATGGTCGACGGTGCGGTCCATGCCGAGCACGATCAGCGCACCGGTGCGGCCACGCAGGATCCGCTCGAGGCCGTCACGCAGCTCGGTCCCGGGGGCGACGGCGGCGAGCGTCGCGCGCAGCAGCTCGTCCTCGGAGCGTTCGCCGGCCATGGTCACCTCCCGGCTCGGGTACGGGCCGTCCCCGCGGGTGCCGGGACCACCGGAAGTCTATTGCGACGGCGGCCTCACAGGGCGTGCAGCCGCGCCTGCCTCATCGCCGACGCCACGTCGGCCACCTCGAGCACGCGCATCCCCTCCGGAGCCGGAAGCGCGTCGCTGGTGCCCCGCGGCACGACCGCGGCCGTGAAGCCGAGCCGGGCCGCCTCGGCGAGCCGGCGCTGCAGCCCGGTGACGGGACGCACCTCCCCGGCCAGCCCCACCTCGCCGAAGGCGACGGTGCCCGATGCCAGTGGCCGGTCCATCACCGCGCCCGCGACGGCCAGCGCGGTCGCCAGGTCGGCGGCGGGCTCGCCGAGCCGCACTCCTCCCACCGTGGCGACGTACACGTCGTGGCCGGCGAGCGCGAGCCGGGCGCGGCGCGTCATCACCGCGACGACCATCGCGACGCGCGCG
>JBMOMI010000250.1:0-5419 GCA_049325235.1 Actinomycetota bacterium
TGAGCACCAGGACGTCGGTGCGCGGCTCCGCCGCGACCAGAGCCGCCGCGATCGCGATGTTGCGCCGGACGTGGCCGAGGCCCTGCGTGTCGTGGGAGTACAGGGCGATGCGCCGACGGGTGCGGAGCTGGTGCACGGCGGTCTCCTTCGGCGCTGCGGTCCGGGATCGAGCACCGGAACTGTCGTCACGCCGCGTGATGCTCCGATGAGCCGTGCGTGAGAGGACTCTCATCCCCGCGCGGCGTCGCCGCCCGGCTGGCGGCCAGCGTCGGCGTCAGTCGCGCGGGACCACGAGGGCGGTCGCGACGGCGGCCACGCCCTCGCCCCGACCGGTGAGGCCGAGGCCGTCGGTGGTCGTCGCGGACACCGAGACCGGCGCGCCGCACGCCGCGGACAGCGCGGCCTCCGCCTCGCCGCGCCGGGCGCCCAGCCGTGGCCGGTTGCCGATCACCTGGACCGCGACGTTGCCGACCTCGAAGCCTGCCTCGCGGACGAGCCGCGCGGCCTCGGCGAGCAGCTCGGTGCCGGCGGCCCCGGCGAGCTCGGGCCGCGCGGTGCCGAAGTGCTGGCCGAGGTCGCCGATGCCGGCGGCGGAGAACAGCGCGTCACAGCAGGCGTGGGCAGCGACGTCGGCGTCGGAGTGCCCGGCGAGCCCGTTCTCGCCGGGCCAGTCGAGGCCGGCCAGCCGCAGCGGTCGCCCGAGCGAGGGGTCGGCGAACGGGTGGACGTCGGTGCCGATCCCGACCCGCGGCAGCGCGCGCGTCACCGGGTGAGCTCCCGGGCCAGCACGGCCTCGGCGAGCGTGAGGTCCAGCGGGGTCGTGACCTTGAAGGCGTCGGGCGAGCCCGGCACGACGTGCACGGTGCCGCCGGCCTGCTCCACCAGCCCTGCGTCGTCCGTGGCCGCGAGCGCCTCGTCGTGCGCGTGTGCCGAGGCCAGCTCGTGCGCCCGCTCGAGCACCTGCCGGGAGAACCCCTGCGGCGTCTGGACGGCGCGCAGCCGGGCCCGGTCGACGACCTGGCCGTCGAGGCTGCGCACCGTGTCGGTGACCGGGACGCCGGGCACGACGGCGACGTGGCCCGCCCGCACGGCGGCCGCGACCGCCGCCACCAGCGAGGGCGGGGCGAGGCACCGGGCCGCGTCGTGCACGAGGACGACGTCCACGTCACCGGAGAGTGCGGCCAGCCCGCGGCGCACCGACGCCTGCCGGGTCGGTCCTCCGGGTACCACGGCGTGGTGGCGGAACTCCATGATCACGCCCGGGAGGGGGGGCGCGCCGTCCTCGGGGACCACGACGACCACCTCGTCGACGACGCCGCTGTCGTGGACGCGCCGTAGCGCGTGCGCGAGCAGCGGCTCGCCGTGCAGGGGGACGAACGCCTTGGGGACGCCGGCGTCCAGGCGGGTGCCGCGACCGGCGGCCACCACCACGCAGGCGGTGGTCAGCTGGCCAGCACCTCGTCGAGGATGGCCTCGGCCTTCTCCTCCTCGGTCTTCTCCGCCAGCGCGAGCTCGGAGACGAGGATCTGACGCGCCTTGGCGAGCATGCGCTTCTCACCGGCGGACAGCCCGCGGTCCTGGTCACGGCGCCACAGGTCGCGAACCACCTCGGCGACCTTGATGACGTCGCCGGAGGCAAGCTTCTCGAGGTTCGCCTTGTACCGGCGCGACCAGTTGGTCGGCTCCTCGGTGTACGGCGCCCGCAGCACCTCGAAGACCCGCTCCAGACCCTCCTTGCCGACGACGTCCCGGACGCCGACCAGGTCGCAGTTCTCGGCAGGGACCTCGATGGTGAGGTCGCCCTGAGCGACCTTGAGGCGGAGGTAGAGCTTGTCTTCTCCCTTGATGGTCCTGGTCTTGATCTCCTCGATCAGTGCCGCCCCGTGGTGGGGGTAGACAACCGTCTCGCCGACCTTGAATGCCATCTGCTCTTATCCCCTTTCGCGGCCACCAGGGTAACACGGTGCCAGCCGGCACTGACAGCCCCGCCTGAGCGTTTGCGCAGGTCAGGGCCCCGCGCGGCACCCCGGGGGGTCTTGACATCACCCGCGGCCCCGTGCTTCGCGAGCGCGCGACGGGCGCGACGGGGACGCCGTGCGGCTCCCCCGGCGACCGCTACGATCGGCGCCCGTGACGCGCTCGCACCGCCCTCGTGCCCTGGTCGCCCTGGCCCTCGCCGCCGCTTCGGTCACCGCGGGCTGCTCCGTGACGAACCCGCAGACGACCCAGCTGCAGTACGCGCCGGGCGACGGGGTGGAGGCGCGGCTCGGGCAGGACGTCACCGTGGCGAGCGTGCTGTTCGTCGCCGCGGGCGAGGACTCCCCCGGCACCCTGGTCGCCCGCGTCGTCAACGACGGCACCGAGCCGGTGACCGTGCAGATCACCGGGGACGAGGTCGACGTCTCGGTGGACGTGGCCCCCGGCGAGACCTACGAGATCGGCCCCGAGGGCGACGAGGAGGTCGTCGTGGACCCGATCGGCGCCGTGCCGGGGACGACGATCCCGCTGACCGTCGCGCTCGAGGGCACCGACGCGTCCGAGCTGATCCGCGCCACCGTGCTCGACGGCACCCTCGAGGAGTACGCCGACCTCGTGCCGACGTCGTCCCCGACCTCCTCCTGAGGCCGGCTCAGGGCACCTCGAGCTTGTACCCGAGGCCGCGCACCGTCACCAGGTAGCGCGGGTTCGACGGGTCCGGCTCGATCTTGCTGCGCAGCCGCTTGACGTGGACGTCGAGGGTCTTGGTGTCGCCGACGTAGTCCGAGCCCCAGACCCGGTCGATGAGCTGACCGCGGGTCAGCACCCGGCCGACGTTGCGCAGCAGCAGCTCCAGCAGCTCGAACTCCTTGAGCGGCAGCTGGATCGGCTCGCCGTCCACGGTCACCACGTGCCGCTCGACGTCCATCCGGACCGGGCCGGCCTCGATCGTCGAGGGCAGCAGCTCCTCGGGCTCGGAGCGGCGGCGCAGCACGGCCCGCACGCGGGCCACGAGCTCCCGGGAGGAGTACGGCTTGGTGACGTAGTCGTCGGCGCCCAGCTCCAGGCCGACGACCTTGTCGATCTCGCTGTCCTTGGCGGTCAGCATGATCACCGGGACGTTGCTGCGGGCCCGCAGCTGCCGGCACACCTCGGTGCCGGGGACGCCGGGCAGCATCAGGTCGAGCAGCACGAGATCCGCTCCGCTGCGGTCGAACTCCTCGAGGGCCGCGGTCCCGGTCTCCGCGACCGACACGTCGTAGCCCTCCTTGCGCAGCAGGTACGACAGGGGGTCGCTGAACGACTCCTCGTCCTCGACGACCAGGATGCGGGTCACGAGCGGGCTCCTTGGTGGGTGTGCGTGCCGGGCGACGGCAGCCAGGCGCGGTCGGGGTGCTCGGGCGACGACGACGGGCGGTGCGGCGCTCCGGTCTCGGCGTCCGGGAGGCGCAGCGTGAACGTCGAGCCGTGGCCCGGCTTGGACCACACGGTGACGTCTCCGCCGTGGTTGGCGGCGACGTGCTTGACGATGGACAGGCCGAGGCCCGTCCCGCCGGTGGCGCGGGAGCGGGCCGGGTCGACGCGGTAGAAGCGCTCGAACACGCGGTCCAGCTCGCTCTCCGGGATGCCGATCCCCTGGTCGGTCACCGACACCTCGACCAGGCCGTTCTGGTGGCGGACGCCGATGCCGACGCGGGTGTGCCGCTCGGAGTAGCGGATCGCGTTGTCGACCAGGTTGCGCACCGCGGTGACGAGCAGGTCCCGGTCGCCGTAGACCGCGGCGTGCGAGGGCGGACCGATCTCGACGGTGACGTCCGCGGCCTGGGCCGCCAGCCGTGACCGGTCCACCGCCTCCGCGACGACCGTGTCGACGTCCACGAGAACCGGCTCCTTGAGCGAGGACGAGGCCTGCAGCCGGGACAGGTCGATGATGTCCTGGACGAGCAGCGAGAGCCGCTCGGTCTCCCGGCTCATCCGGACGGCGAAGCGCCGCACCGCATCCGGGTCGTCCGCGGCGTCGGCGATGGCCTCGGCCAGCAGCGAGATCGCCCCCACCGGGGTCTTCAGCTCGTGGCTGACGTTCGCCACGAAGTCCCGGCGCACCTCCTCGACGCGCCGGGCCTCGGTGTGGTCGGAGACCAGCAGCAGCACGTGCCGGGGGCCGAGCGGCGCGACCCGGGCGTGGACGACGAGCAGCTCGCGTCCCAGCGGGCCCCGCGGCAGCTCCAGCTCGGCCTCGCGGATGTCCCCGTCGCGCCGGACCTCCTGCACGAGACCCACCAGCTGAGGGTGCACGACCTGCTGGCCGCGGACGATGCCGAACGCGTACGCGGCGGGCGAGGCCTTGACCACGGTGTCGCCGGAGTCCAGGACGATCGCGGCCGACGACAGCACGGCGAGCACCTCCGCCGTCCCGGGCGGCAGCTCCGGTTCCGGCGCGGGCGGGATCGTGGTGAGCTGACGCTCGCTGTAGGTGAACGCGAGCACGGCGGAGGCGCCCACGAGCAGGCCCAGGGCGCCCGCCAGTGCCGCTACCACGGTGACGTCCACGCCGTCAGCGTAGGACGACCGTCCCCCGGATCCTGCCCGGTGGCCAGGCCGCGCCGGGTCGCTTCGCCCGATGTTCACCTGGCGTGAGACGATCGTTCATGCGCTCCTGCCAGCCTGCCCGCCATGCGTGACGTCTTCCACCACGAGCTCGACCAGCTCGCCTCCGGCCTCGTCGACATGACCCGGCTGGTCGGCACTGCCATCAGCGAGGCCACGAGAGCCCTCCTGGACGCCGACCTGCAGCTCGCCGAGTCCGTGATCGCCGCCGACGCCCAGGTGGACGCCGCGCAGACCGAGCTCGACGAGCGGGCGGTCGACCTGCTGGCCCGGCAGCAGCCGGTGGCCACCGACCTTCGCGTCGTGGTCGCCGCCCTGCGGATGAGCGCCAGCATCGAACGGATGGGTGACCTCGCGCGCCACATCGCCCAGCAGGCGCGGCTGCGGTACCCGCGGCCCGCCGTCCCGGACGACGTCGCCCCGGTCTTCGCGCGGATGGGCGAGGTGTGCGCCCGGCTCGCCGGGCAGGCCGGCGAGGTGATCCGCACGCGTGACCTCGCCGCCGCCGCCCAGCTGGAGACCGACGACGACCTCCTCGACCGGCTGCACCGCGAGGTCTTCGCGAAGCTGATGTCGCCGGAGTGGCCGCACGGCGCCGAGGCGACCGTCGACGTGACGCTGCTCAGCCGGTACTACGAGCGCTTCGGGGACCACGCCGTCTCGGTCGCCCGGCGCGTGGTCTTCCTGGTCACCGGCGACCTCACCGGGTCACGCCCCTCCTGAGCCGGTAGCGTCGGCGCCGTGAGGCGTCTCGGGCTGGCCACGCTCCTCGGAGTCGTCGCCGCCGTGGCGCTCGCCGGCTGCACCGGAGACCCGGGCACCGCGCCGTCCCCCG
>JBMOMI010000251.1:0-4011 GCA_049325235.1 Actinomycetota bacterium
GGTGCAGCGGAGTCGGCTGCGACGGTGGCGATCGGGTCGGCGTCCGCAGTCGTCTGCGTGACCGAGGCGGTGGCCGCCTGGGCGCGGCTGCGGACGGGCACGCCGCAGCAGGTGCACTGCGTGGCGAACGGGGTCGACACGCGACGGATCCGCCCCGTCCCGGGGCCGGTGACCGGCTGCGACGCGACGATCTTCACGATCGGCTTCGTCGGCAC
Source organism: Actinomycetota bacterium (assembly GCA_049325235.1). Classification (GTDB taxonomy): domain Bacteria; phylum Actinomycetota; class Actinomycetes; order Actinomycetales; family SCSIO-59966; genus SCSIO-59966. The sequence continues at coordinate 216 of JBMOMI010000251.1, forward strand.
CCTGAAGCCGTGGCACGGCGTGGAGACGCTGATCGACGCGCTGGCGCTGCTGGCGCCCGACCCGGCGTACCGGCTGCTGCTCGTCGGGGACGGGCCGCAGGCTGCGGCGCTGGCCGGCCGGGCGGCCCGGCTGGGCGTCGCGGACCGCGTCGAGGCGACCGGCTCGGTCGACCCGGCGCGGATGCCGGAGATGCTGCGGCGCATGGACGTCGCGACCGCGCCCTACCCGGCGATCGACGGCTTCTACTTCTCCCCGCTCAAGGTCTACGAGTACCTCGCTGCCGGCGTCCCGGTGGTGGCCAGCCGGGTGGGGACGCTGCCCGAGCTGCTCCGGGACGGCGAGCTCGGCGAGCTGGTGCGGCCGGGGGACGCCGCGGAGCTGGCCCGCGCCGTCGAGGCGCTGCGGCACGACCCGGCGCGCAGGGCTCGCCTGCGGGTCGCAGGGGCCGAGGCGGCCCGCGCTCACGACTGGAGCCGCGTCGTCGACCGGTGCCTCGAGCCGGTGGGGCTCCGGCTGCCAGGGGCGGGCCGTGCCGTCGCGTAGGCGCCCGACGTCCTTGCGGGAGGCACTGCCCGGGCTGCGCCGCACCGGCCGGCACGTCAGGCCCCACCTGCGCGGAGAGCGGAAGCTGCTGGTCGGCGGCTCGGTGGCGCTGCTGCTCGAAGTCGTCATGCGGCTCCTGGAGCCGTGGCCGCTGAAGTTCGTCATCGACGGTGTCGTCGCGGCCAGCGGTGCCCGGCTCCGCACCGAGCAGCCGGCCGAGCTGCCCGTCGTCCTGGCGCTCGCGAGCCTCTCGCTGCTGGGCGTCGTCGCGTTGCGCGCGCTCGCCGCCTACGTCACCACGCTCTGCTTCGCGCTGGCCGGGAACCGACTGCTGACGGCCCTTCGGGCGCAGGCCTTCTCGCACCTGCAGACCCTCTCGATGGCATTCCACGACCGGGCTCGCACCGGCGACATGGTGACCCGGGTGACGAGCGACGTGGGGCGGCTCAAGGAGGTCGCGGTCACCGCCGCCCTGCCCCTGGTCGCGAACGTCGCCACGCTCGTCGGGATGACGGTCGTCGTCGCCGTGCTCGACTGGCAGCTGGCGCTCGTGATGCTCGTCGTGTTCCCGGTCTTCCTGGCCAGCGGGGCTCGGCTGTCCCGCCGCATCAACAGCGTCTCGCAGGAGCAGCGGCGCGCCGAGGGGGCTCTGGCGTCCCTGGCCACCGAGACCTTGTCGTCGATGCGCGTCGTCCAGTCGTACTCGCTGGAACCGGTGATGCAGCAGTCGTTCTCGGCGAGCAACACCAAGACCCTCAAGGACGGCGTCAAGGCGAAGAGGCTCGCCGCGGGGCTCGAGCGCAAGACCGACGTCCTGGTCGGGGTCGCGACCGCTGCCGTGCTCTACGTCGGTGCGACCCGCGTCGTGGCCGGGGCCCTGACCCCGGGGGAGCTGGTCGTGTTCCTCACGTACCTCAAGGCGGCGTTCAAGCCGATGCGTGACCTGGCCAAGTACACCGGCCGCATCGCCGCGGCGGCGGCGTCCGGGGATCGGCTGGTCGACGTGCTCGAGGAGCGGCCGACCGTCACGCAGTCCCCGTACGCCCGCGCCGCCCGGCGGTTCCGCGGGCACGTGGCCTTCTGTGGCGTCTGGCTCGAGTACGAGCCCGGCCACCCCGTGCTGCGAGGAGTCGACCTGCAGGTGATGCCAGGGGAGAAGGTGGCGGTGGTAGGCCCCTCTGGTGCGGGCAAGTCGAGCATCGCGATGCTGCTGTCCCGGCTACGCGACCCGGATGCCGGCGCCGTGCGCATCGACGGTCACGACCTGCGGGACCTGACGATCGAGTCCGTGCGGCGGCAGGTGGCGGTCGTGCTGCAGGAGAGCCTGCTGTTCGCCACCACGATCCGCGAGAACATCGCTTACGGCCGGCCCGGCGCCAAGGACGCGGACGTGGTCCGGGCGGCGCGGCTCGCCGGCGCCCATGACTTCATCAGGCAGCTGCCGCAGGGCTACGACACGGTGGTCGGCGAGCGTGGCGCCACCCTCTCCGGCGGGCAGCGGCAGCGCATCGCGATCGCGCGCGCCGCGATCCGTGACGCCGCCATCGTCGTCCTGGACGAGGCGATGACCGGGCTCGACGAGGACACCGAGCGCGAGGTGCTGGCCGCCCTCGACCGGCTCACGGCCGACCGGACGACGTTCGTCATCACCCACGACCTCGCCGCGGCGGCAGGCTGCGACCGCGTCATCAGGATCGAGGACGGGCGCGTCGTCGAGACCGGCTCCCCGGCAACCGTTCTCGGGAGGCGACGTGCCGGCTGACGCGGTTGCCGCGCTCGTCGACCGAGATCCCGCCCTGCCCGGGCTCGCGGTGCTCCTGGACGACGAGGCGCTGGCCCGGTGGTGGGGTGGGCCGGTCCGCCGCACGTACCTCAGGTACAAGCCAGGCCGCAGCTGCGTGCTCGCCGGCCGGACCGCCGCCGGACCGTTCGTCGTCACCGCCCGGGCCCGGGACGCCACCGGCAAGCTGCGCAAGGACCTCAGCCGAGTGCCCGGCGGGGCGCTCCTGGCGCACGACCGGGAGCTGCGGCTCCTGGCCACCACGCCGGCCGGCGACCGCCGGCTTCCCGCACTCGCGGCCCTGGCGGACGACCGGCGGAGGGCTCGGGTGCTCGGCCGGCTGACCGGCGTCCCCCTCGACGAGCGGCCGGTCACGCTGAGCTGGAAGCCGCGCCGGCGATGGGTGGGCCGCGTCGGGGACGTGGTCCTGCGGGCGTACAGCGGCGACGAGAGCCACCGGGCGCTCCGCGCTCTGGAGGCCCTGCACCGCAGCGGCGCGGCGGTGCCCGTCGTCGTGGGCCACGACGCGCGGCTCGGGCTGCTCGCCGTGGAGCACGTGCCCGGCCGCCCGCCGTCGGCGTGCGAGCTGTCCCGCGTCGGCGCCGAACTGGCCCGGCTGCACGCCAGCACCGCGTCGCTGCCGGCCGCGCACGACGTCAGCGCCGCGGTGCGGGCCTCGGCGCGGCAGGTCGCCCGGCTCCTGCCCGAGCTGGCTCCGCGAGCGGGCCGGCTCGCCCGGGCCGTGTGCGCCGTGCTGGCGGCCCTTCGCGACGAGCCTGTGGTCGCGCACGGTGACTTCTCCACCGACCAGGTCGTCGTGAGGCCCGACGGCGCGATCGTGCTCATCGACCTGGACCGGGCAGGCACCGGCAGCGCGGCCGGTGACCTGGCCGGGGCAGCGGCGGCCGAGCCCGGCCCACGAGGCGGCGACGTGCTGGCCGGGTTGCTCGACGGCTACGCCGGCCTGCGGAGACCACCGGCTGCCGCGGCGCTGGGTGCCCACCTCGCCGCCCACCACCTGCGCCGGGCACCGGAACCGTTCCGGCAGTGCGCGTCTGGCTGGCCGAGTCAGGTCGAGGCCCGGCTCGCCGCGGCCGAGGCGGCCCTGTGACCGCGCTCGCCGACGTCCAGGAGGCAGCCGCCCGCCACGGGCTGCGGCTGCTGCGGGCGGTGCCCCGAGGGGCCGGGCACCTTCTCCTCGAGGTCGCCGGACCGGACGGCGCGCGGACCGCCGGGCAGTGGCTGCCCGATCCTGCTGGCGCCCAGCGCGTGGCGTCCCAGACCCGACGGACGGCACCCGGCCCCGGCCTGCGCCTCCTGGACGGTCACCTCCTGGTCCAGCCCGGCGGAGCCGACCGGCGACTCCCTGCCCTCGGCCGGTTGGTGCGGGCCGGCGGGCGCCTGGTGGCGCACCGGCCGGAGCGGCGCGGCGTCGTCGTCCTGCCGGACGGCGCGTACGCGAAGGTCCTGCG